>JBJMTY010000310.1:0-4517 GCA_045811445.1 Allosphingosinicella sp.
AGCCCTACGACATGCACGAGCTGATCCGCAAAGTGCTCGACGAGGGCGACTTTTTCGAGATCCAGCCCGCCCATGCCGCCAACATCGTCACCGGCTTCGGCCGGGTCGAGGGGCGGACCGTCGGCGTGGTCGCCAACCAGCCGATGGTGCTCGCCGGCGTGCTCGACATCGCCTCGTCGAAGAAGGCCGCCCGCTTCGTCCGCTTCTGCGACGCGTTCGACATACCCATCCTGACCTTCGTCGATGTGCCGGGCTTCCTCCCCGGCGTCGCGCAGGAGCATAACGGCATCATCAAGAACGGTGCCAAGCTGCTGTTCGCCTATGCCGAGGCGACCGTCCCGAAGATCACGATCATCACCCGCAAGGCCTATGGCGGCGCCTACGACGTCATGGCGTCGAAGCATCTGCGCGGAGATTTGAACTACGCCTGGCCCACCGCCGAGATCGCGGTGATGGGGGCGCGGGGCGCGGTCGAGATCATCTTCAGGAAGGATATCGGCGATCCGGAGAAGATCGCCGCCCGCACCGCCGACTACGAAGCGCGCTTCGCCAATCCGTTCGTGGCGGCATCGAAAGGCTTCATCGACGAAGTGATCATGCCCCACTCGACCCGACGCCGCATCGCCCTGGGCCTCCGCAAGCTGCGCAACAAGCAGCTCGAGAATCCCTGGAAGAAGCATGACAACATCCCGCTCTGAATTCGTCATGCCAGCGACGGCGGAGAGCTGAATGAGCTCGCGCTACGAGGAGCTGGAGCGGTTGCAGCGGCTGCGCGAGAGCGGGGCGCTGAGCGACGAGGAGTTCCAGATCGAGAAGCGCCGCCTGCTCGGCCACGGCGAGAGCGAAGCCGCGGCGCGGCCGCTGCCGCATGTCGCCGAGACCGAAATCGTCGTCGAGCAGGAGGCGCCGTCGAGGCTGCCGATCCTGCTGATCGCCGGCGGCATCGCGCTGATCGTCGCCATCGTCGCCGGGCTGTTCCTCGGCCGGATGGTGGGCGGCGGCGGATCGGACAATGCCGCCGTCTCCAACCTCGCCGCGCCGGAGGACAAGTTCGCCGACGCCAACATGATCGAGGCGCCCCAGCAGGTCGACGTGCGCACGCTGCCGCCGCCGGCGCAGCTCGCCAAGGCGTTCGAAGCCGCGTTCGGCAAGCCGCCGCCGGCGACGATCGCCCTGCCGCCGGGCGCGGAGGACGGGGCGGAGACGGTGGCCTACACGCCCGGGCGGCTGATCGAGGCCTCCTACGGCCCGGTGCTGGTTAGCGAAGGCAAGGTGCCCGACGCGGCGCACGTCAATGCCGGCCGCATCGCCGTCCATTATTTGAGGCCCGAAGGCGACCATTTCGCGGTCGTCCGCGCCTTTCCCGCCGCCGTCGCGGCGGGCTCGTTCGGCTCCGTCGGCAAATGGAGCGTCAGCCCGCGTTTCTCCGGCTGGCCGGTGATCGCCACGCAGGGCGGCGGCATGTGGCAGGGTTATGCCTGCTCCAACCTGACGCTGACCGAGCTGCGACCCGACGGGCCCGTCGACCTCGTCACCGTCCCGCTCACCTACGACGATACCGGGGCGAAGACCGACGGCAGCGGCGTCGCCATTTCCGGCAAGCTCATCAACATCGTCCAGAACCAGTCGTTCGACGTGGTCTATTCGGGCTCGCGCGCGTTCAGCGAGCATTATGTCCGCACCGCCACCGGCTATGCGCGGGCCGGCGGCGGCAAATCGGGGATGGAGACATGCTGAGGCAAGCCTCATGAAGCTCGGCCGGCTGAACCATGTCGGCGTCGCGACGCCCTCGATCGAGGGCTCGATCGCCTTCTATCGCGATGTGATGGGCGCGGAAGTGATCCGCGCGCCGTTCGACCTGCCGGCGCAGGGGGTCCGCGTGTGCTTCGTCGACACGCCCAACAGCCAGATCGAGCTGATCGAGCCGCTCGGCGAGGGGAGTCCGATCCACGGCTTCTTGGCGAAGAACCCCGCCGGCGGGCAGCACCATCTTTGCTACGAAGTGCCCGACATCCACGAGGCCAAGGCCTGGTTCGAGGGCAAGGGCGCCAAGGTGCTCGGCAAGCCGCGGATCGGCGCCCACGGCACACCGATCTTCTTCGTGCATCCCAAGGACATGGGCGGCGTTCTGACAGAGATCATGGAGAGCCCGAAAGTGGCGCAATGAGGCCCAAGCTGGCAAGACACGCCTGGCGAGTGTAGAATGAGCCGATGAGCAAGCCGACCACGATTGTGCCGATCGAGATCGCCGCCAGCGACCTCGCCGACCTCGAAGAGTGGGCACGCAACAGCGAAAGCAGCGTTGCTGGGCTGCTGCAGGAAGCGTTGCAGCAGTATCTCCGCTATACCCGTGAAGACATTGCGGACCTCAACGAACGGATGAAGGGTCCTTTCTATTCCATCGAAGAGGTGGAAGCCCGCCTCGCCGAGCGGCGGCGGCGGCCGCGGTCCGAAGCAGCCGAGTAGTGCGGGTAGAGCTGTCGGCGAGAGCCGAGGAGGATCTCGCTCGCATCTACGACTTCAACCTCGAGCGGAGCGTGGAATGGGCCCGGCGGGTTCATCAGCGGCTGTTGGAGCGCTCACGGGCGCTCGCCGTCGCCCCGTTCACGGGACGCCCTTACCGTCCGGCCGGCGTGCGGCAAGTATCGGTGACTGACATTCAATATGTGATCGATTATCGACCGGCTGCGACCGTGATCGAGATTTTACGCTTCCGTAGCACCCGAGAAGTCCGTTGAGCACCGACAAACCCACCCGCGCCGATTGGCAGGCCGCCGCCTCGAAGGAGGTGAAGGGCAAGGATATCGTCTGGCATACGCCGGAAGGGATCGACGTCCGTCCGCTCTACACGGGCGAGGATGTGGAGGGGGTCGACCCGGGCCTTCCCGGCTTCGCGCCCTTCACCCGCGGGCCCTATGCCTCGATGTATACCGGCCGGCCGTGGACGATCCGCCAATATGCCGGCTTCTCGACCGCCGAGGATTCGAACGCTTTCTACCGGCGCAACCTCGCCGCCGGGCAGAAGGGGCTCTCGGTCGCCTTCGATCTCGCCACCCATCGCGGCTACGACAGCGACCATCCCCGCGTCACCGGCGACGTCGGCAAGGCGGGCGTCGCCATCGACACGCTCGACGACATGAAGATCCTGTTCGACGGCATTCCGCTCGACACGATGAGCGTCAGCATGACCATGAACGGCGCGGTGCTGCCCGTCCTGGCCTTCTACATCGTCGCCGCCGAGGAGCAGGGGGTGCGGCAGGACCAGCTTTCGGGCACGATCCAGAACGACATTTTGAAAGAGTTCGCGGTCCGCAACACCTACATCTATCCGCCCGAGCCTTCGATGCGGATCGTCGCGGAAATCATCGCCTACACGTCGCAGCACATGCCGCGCTTCAACTCGATCTCCATCTCGGGCTACCACATGCTCGAGGCGGGGGCGACGGCGGTGCAGGAGCTCGCCTTCACGCTCGCCGACGGCATGGAATATGTCCGCGCCGCGCAGGCCAAGGGGCTCGACATCGACGCCTTCGCGCCGCGGCTCAGCTTTTTCTTCGGCATCGGCATGAACTTCTTCATGGAGATCGCCAAGCTGCGCGCCGCGCGGACCCTGTGGCACCGCATCATGAGCGATTTCGGGGCGAAGAGCCCCAAGTCGCTGATGCTGCGCACCCACTGCCAGACCTCGGGCGTCTCGCTGACCGAGCACGACCCCTATAACAACATCGTGCGCACCGCGATCGAGGCGATGGCGGCGGTGCTGGGCGGCACCCAGTCGCTCCACACCAACAGCTTCGACGAGGCGATGGCCCTACCCACCGACTTTTCGGCGCGGATCGCCCGCAACACCCAGCTGATCCTCGCCGAGGAGAGCGGCATCGCCCACGTCGCCGACCCCCTGGGCGGCAGCTACTTCATCGAGAGCCTGACGAAGGAGCTCGCCGACAAGGCCTGGGCCCTGATCGAGGAAGTGGAAGGGCTGGGCGGGATGACCGCGGCGGTGCGTGAAGGCATGCCCAAGCGCCGCATCGAGGAAGCCTCGGCCGAGCGCGCGGCCAAGGTCGATCGAGGCGAGACGGTGGTCGTCGGCGTCAACCGCTACCGGCTCGAGGACGAGGCCGATCTCGACATCCTCCAGATCGACAACGACCGCGTCCGCACCGGGCAGATCGCGCGGATCGAGCGGGTCCGCGCGGAGCGCGACGAGGCAAGGTGCCGCGCGTCGCTGGCGGCGTTGGCGGACGCGGCGCGCGATCCTCCCCGGAACGGGGAGGGGGACCAGGCGAAGCCTGGTGGAGGGGGCCCGGACTCGGATGCGGCGGAGAGGCGGGCCCCCTCCACCGCTTCGCGGTCCCCCTCCCCGTTCCTGGGAGGAGCAACCAACCTCCTCGCGCTCGCGGTCGAGTGCGCCCGGGCCCGCGCCACTTTGGGCGAGATCAGCGCGGCGCTCGAGGATGCATGGGGCCGCTACGATACCGTGCCCGAGCCGGTGAAGGGGATTTACGGCGCCGCTTATG
>JBJMTY010000311.1:0-14215 GCA_045811445.1 Allosphingosinicella sp.
ACCCATTTCGAAGCCTTGCGAGGAGAAAGAAGGGGCCCGATAGAGGCTCGCGCGCGCTCACGCCAGCCCGGCGAGGAATCGCGCCGCCTCGCGCGGACCGCGCAGGCGGACGAGCGTGCCGGCGAAGGCGGGAAGCGTCCGCAGGATGCGAGGCCGTCCCTGCCAGGGAAAGCGCGCGGTATAGACGAGGAATTCCCAGTTGAGCTGCTCGGGGCAGCCTTGCGCCATGTCGGGCCGGACCCGGCCGCGATGCTCGATCGCGCGGCGAAATACCCGGGCAAGGCAAAGCCAGACCGGGAAATCGAGCCAGATCACCGTGTCGGCGCGCGTCAGACGAAGCGCGAGGCTGCCGCCGTAATTGCCGTCCATCACCCAGCGCTCGCCGGCGACGAGGGCGGTCACCCTCGGCTCCCATTCCTCCCTCTCCACCTCGATCCAGCCGGCTCTCCAGTGATGCTGGTCGAGATGGATGAGCGGGAGGCCGGTCCGCAGGGCGATCGCGGTCGCCAGCGTCGATTTGCCGGCCCCCGGCGGTCCGATGACGAGCACGCGCCGCACCGCGTCAGAGCCGATAGTTGAAGCTGATGCTGATCCGCTCGCCGCGGCCGGTCCCGGGGACGACTTCGTGCCGCAGCCAGCTTTCCCACAAAAAGACGGCGCCCGGCTTGGGCTCGGCATAGACGAAGGGGCGCTGCGCTTCGGCGGCGTCGGCGCGGCGGGTGGGCGCCGCCATCATCAGCGGCAGGCGCGGATCCTCCAGCTTCAGCGCGCCGGAGCCGGGCGGGACGGCGACATAGACCGTGCCCGAGACGACGCTGTGCGGGTGGATATGGCCCGAATGGCTGCCGCCGGGCTTGAGGACGTTGACCCACAGGCTGTCGAGCTTGAGGCGCCGCCCGGCGAGGTCGAAGGCGGCGGCGTCCGCGAAGGCGGCGGCGTGGCGGCTGAGGCGGCGCGACAGCTCGGCGAAGCGCGGGTCGCGGCGGGGGAGGTCGTTCAGCGAGGCGTAGGAGGTGTAGCCGCGATAGCCGTGCGCGCGCGACCAGCGGCGCCCGGCGGCGTCTTCCTCGGCGAGCGCCAGGCAGGCTTTTTGAAGCTCCGCGACGAACGCCGCGTCGTCGAGGTCGCCTTGGTAGAACAAGGTGGAGAACAAGGCGCGCGTCGACATGGCCAAGCGCTAGCCGAACCGCGAACCCGCTTCTAGGCTCTCGATTCGTGCCGGCGATCATGTCCTTTGCAGACACGGCTTGTGAGGCAGGCGCCAATCACAGGTTAAACGGGCGCGTCCTAAACCGCGCTAGAGACTGATCTGGAGCAAGTGCGCTAGCGGCCCCGCCAGGAGGTCAGCGATGCCGCGATTCCATTTCCACGTCGAGGACGGCGCTTCTTATCCTGATGAGGAGGGCGTCGAGCTACCCGACCTTGAGACCGCCAAGGCGCATGCCGTTCGCTACTTTGCAGACATGCTCAAAACGTCGCCATGCACATTCTGGAACGGCGATCAGTTGGTGATGGAGGTTGCCGACGAGACGGGCCTGACGCTGTTCAGCCTTCACTTCGTCGGGATCGAGTCACCGGCGTTATACCAGCTTCAGGTTGAGCAGCCTCAGGGCCCGGAGGCTTGTGAGGCACCTTTGCCCCAGCCACCGGCTTGAGCTTCTCGTTTCAAGCCGCCTCGTCCTCGCCGCCGGTCTAGGGCTGCGATGGCGTCTCGGCCGCAACGGGGGTGGTGTGAAGGCGGGCGTTGACGCCGTCCATGCGGTTGACCAGCCCGCCGAGATAATTGCCGAAGCGCACGCCCGGGGTGAACGCGACGCCGCGCAGCTTGTCGGCCGCGATGCCGGCCGGCACCGGCAGGTCGCCGGCGCCGCGCGGGCGGAAGGCGGCGCGCATCGGCGCCACGTCCGGCCCCTTCGCGAACGGTCCAACCAGCGCCATCTTGAAGATGTCGCCGGCCTTGGGCGGGCGCTGGCCCTCGGCCCAGTCATTCTCCGCCGTCACCACGCCGAGGTCGGTGACCGTCCCCGGCTCGAGCGTGAAGCTGCTCGATCCGAGCGAGAAAGAGGTGTTGCCGAAGCCCTGGACGACCCAGGTGTCGGGATCGACCTCGAGCAGGAAGAGGCGCGAGGCCGCGCCCTTGGCGATCGGCTTGTTGCGGAAGCTCTCGGCCACGTCCTGCCCCTTTGGGACCGGGTTGGCGCTGGCTTTGCCGAGGCCGCGAACGTCGCCGAGATTGGGGTCGTAGCGAGCAAGGGTGAGGCCGGTCGCGAGCGGCATGGTCTTCCGCGAGCCGGGGAAGCCGGCATAGGGGTTTGCGAGCAGCCGGTATTCGACAAGGACATAGGCCTTGGCGGGATTCAGCGCCGCGGGAACGGCGGTGAGCGGCTTGGCGGGGAGCGCGGCCGGAGTGGCGGCGATCGCCGCGGCGAGCACCAGGGGGAGGGCTTTCACTGGGGGAGGACCTTTCCTTCGGGTTCGGGCGCGGCGGCGAGGGCGAAGAGCCGCTCGGCGCGGGCCTTGTCGTCGAGCTTCTTCATGCCGTCGGCGACGGCGTCGGTGGCCTCGACACGGCGATACCCCTTGTCGGCCATGCAGGTGCGCAGGACGTTGTCGATCATGTGGCGGCGCTCCTTCGCGGCCATGAAGCCCGCCAGGAAGGCGCCCGCGGCGGCGGCGTACATGTTGGGCGAGTAGGTGTTTTGTCGGCGCACCTGGACGCCGCGGGCGAGGCCGACGCATTCGGCAAGGTCCGCCTCGAACGCCTCGCGCGCCACGTCCGGCTTGTGGAAATAGATCGGCTCCGCCGCCGCCGGCGATGGGCAGGCCAGCCACAGCCCCGCCGCCCCGACCAATAGGCCCCTGCTCAAGATTGCGTCCCCCTTCAGTCACTTGACTAGCCGGGCTCGGGCTCGGGCGCAACGAATGGCGATGGGGGTGAAGTCCGACTGGAGCGGGCGAAGGGGATCGAACCCTCGACCTCCACGATGGCAACGTGGCGCTCTACCGCTGAGCTACGCCCGCAATCCGTCGGTTGGCGATGCAGTGCCTCGGATCGGACGAGTGCGCCCCGAACGGGAGAGCGGCGGGAGGAAAAAAGCCTCGGCTGTCGAGGCTGGATCGTCGTTCCGGCGCCCTCGCGATCGGGGCGCACGTGGCCGCCCCGAGGTCAGCTACCTCGGCCGAAAGACCCGGAAAGGAACGGCGCGATCTTCATGGTCGGGCGCCTATGAAGATCGCCGCCGCGCCCGTCAAGCCCCGCCCCATGCCCCGGCCGGGCACGGAGGGTCAGCTCTGGAGCCTGAGCGCCACTTCGCTCATGAAGCGGGCGTCGTCGCCCTGGGCGAGCCACTCGGCTTCCGCAGCGAGGGCGCCGAGCATGTCGGCGAGCCGGTCGGTCTCGGCCTTGGCATAATTGCCGAGGACGTGGCCGGTGACCCGGTCCTTGTGGCCGGGATGGCCGATGCCGAGCCGGACGCGGCGGAAGGCATTGCCGACATGGGCTTCGGTCGAGCGCAGGCCGTTATGGCCGGCGGTGCCGCCGCCGATCTTCACCTTGACCTTGAACGGGGCGAGATCGAGCTCGTCGTGGAAGACCGTCGCGTCTCCCACGTCCTTCTTGAAGAAGTCCATCGCGGCGCGGACCGAGCGGCCGCTGTCGTTCATGAAGGTGGCGGGCTTCAAGAGCAGGATGCGCTCGCCGCCGATGCGGCCCTGCTGCACCCAGCCCTGGAAGGCCTTTTTCGGCGGCTCGAAGCCGTGGCAGGCGGCGATCGCGTCGACCGCCATGAAGCCGACATTGTGCCGGTGCATCGCATATTGCGCGCCCGGATTGCCGAGGCCGACCCATATCTGCACGGGTGAGAAATCTCCCCAGTCGCCGGCCTCGGGGGCGTTCCGGGGCTGGCCCGGCACCTCGACGGCCCGCGAGCCGAAGAGATTGCCGAGCCAGCCCAGGACGGACACGGATCAGTCCTGCTGGGCCGGATGGTCCTCGGCTTCGTCGCCGGGCGTAGCCTCGGCGGCGGGAACCTCGTCGGCGACCGGAGCCTCCGCTTCGATGGCGGCGTCCTCGGCTTCCATCACCGAGCCGGACGAAGGCACGATGGTGGCGATGGTGAAGTCGCGGTCGGTGATCGCGCTCTCGACGCCCCTGGGCAGCTTCACCGCCGAGATGTGCAGGGAATCGCCGATGTTGAGACCGGCCAGGCTGACCTCGACCTCGTCGGGGATCTCGGCCGCATCGCAGACCAGCTCGAGCTCGTGGCGGACGGCGTTCAGGACGCCGCCGCGCTTGATGCCGCGGCATTCCTCTTCGCCCGTGAAGCGAATGGGCACGTTGACGTGCACCTTCGAATGCTCGGAGATGCGCAGGAAATCGACATGCAGCGGCCGGTCGGTGACCGGGTGGAACTGGACGTCCTTGGGAAGGGTGCGGGCGGTGGCGCCGCCGCCGACCTCGATCATCACGACCGAGTTCATGAAGTGGCCGTTCGACAGCGCCTTGATCAGCGCCTTCTCCTCGACGTGGATGGCGAGGGGCTCTTCCTTGTTGCCGTAGACGACGGCGGGGACGCGGCCTTCCCGACGCATGGCCCGGGAGGCTCCCTTGCCAGCCCGGTCGCGCGTCTCGGCCGACAGCGTAAGCTGTTCGCTCATGTGCATGTCTCCAAAACTTTTGGGTTCAAGAATCGCCCTCCGCTCGCGCCTCCAGGGATGACCATGAGCGGGGGAAGGGCGCCTGTAGCGAAAGGGGGCGGCGGAGGCAAGTTCGGCCCTACTTCGTTGCGGCGCCTCATTCCGGCGATGGAACCGGATCGCGCCACGCGGGTTTGGCACGGTTACCAATCGTTAATCCCATAAACCATTCGAAAGGGGCGGATTTGAGGCTGGCGGCACGATGGCCGAATGCGATTTCGACCTCGCCGCCCGTTCGCGCGTGCCCTTCCTTTCACCTGCCCTTACCCCTTTCACGACCGGGACGTCGCCGCCCGTTGCGAGCCGTAGCAGCGGCCGCCGCGGGCCTTTGCCGTGCGCGCCGTCCCTCCCTCCCACCGCAGCCGTGACCGTTCAGGAGAGATTTGATGTCGCTTAACCGAGGCCGTGCGCCCCATTTCGCGGACCTAAGCTTCCAGTCCGCCTCCGACGCTCTCTCCGCAGCGAGTGCTTTCTCGCTCGCGCCGAGCGTCTACGACGGCTATTTCAAGCTGACCACGGCGCGCGTCGCCCAGCCGGCCGACGGCATAGGCGACATCCGCTACGCGCCTTCCAGCGGCCTCCTCATCGTCACCCCGGACGAAGCCGGCAACGGCAAGGGCGTAGCCCCCGGCAACCCGGTGCTCACCGTCGACGGCACCCACACGATCGGCACGATCAACACGATCGGCGACGAGGATTATTACCAGGTCACGCTGACCGCGGGGCAGACCTACCAGATCGGCATGTACGGCTACACAGGGGGCCCGGGCGGCGTCGCCAACCCCGATTCCTACGTCGAGGTCTACGGCGCGGACGGCACTACGCTCCTCGCCAGCGGCGACGGCGGGGCCCACACGCCGCTGAACGACGTCAATTCGGGCTTCGACGTGCTGCTGACCTTCACGGCGCAGACGACCGGGACCTATTACATCAACGCCCGCGCGTTCGATCAGGACGCGACCAACGGCACCAAGGGAGACACGGTCGGCGATTACGAGCTGTTCGTTCACGACGCGACGAACGACCCCAACGTCTATCACCCGCGCTACGACGACAGCTCGCCGCTCTACGCGATCGACTGGGGCACAAGGGTCAACAAGGTCAACCAGACCGCCGCCAATCCCGACGGCAACGAAGGGCCGCGCGACACGGGCAACCCGCAGGGCACCCCGACCTACGGCAGCGCGCTCGACATGAACGCGATCCTGCTCGCTAACGGCAAGACGGCGGCCGACATCGTCGGCAAGAACGTCATCACCATCTATTTCGCCAAGGCGGGAGAGGTCATCACGTCGGTCGAGAATCCGACCAATCCCGGCCTGCCACCGATCGCCGTCGAGACGTCGAACGTCTCCGCCTTCGAGCATGATGCCGTGATGACCGCGCTGCACCAGTTCGAGAAGGTCGCCGACGTCATCTATCTCGAGGTGCAGGACAAGAGCCAGGGCGACTTCGAATATGCGAGCTATGCGGGCACGCCCGGGCCGGGCATCTCGCTGCTCGGATCGATGGAGCCGCCCGACGAGCCGAACGAGGGCCTCGCTCTGTTCAATTCCGGCGACTATCGCTGGAACGCCACCGATCTTCAGCAGGGCGGCTTCTCGTTCGTCACCCTGATCCACGAGATCGGCCACGGCCACGGCCTCGCCCACCCGCACGACAATGGCGGCCATTCCGGCATCATGCACGGCGTCGTGCCCGAAGGGGCGGGCGTCGCCGACTACACGACAGGCGATTTCAACCTCAATCAGGGCGTCTTCACCATGATGTCCTACGAGGACGGCTGGCAGAGCTCGCCCTACGGCAACGCGCCGACCACCGGCGGCTACGGCTATCTCGGCGGCCTGATGGCGTTCGACATCGCCGCCATCCAGGACAAATATGGCGTCAACGAGGATACGGCGACCGGCGACGACGTCTATCTGATCAAGGACGTGAACGCGCCGGGGACGTTCTACACCTCGATCTGGGACGCCGGCGGCACCGACGAGATCAAATATGTCGGCACCAAGGACAGCAATATCGACCTTCGCCCCGCGACGCTGAAATATGAATATGGCGGCGGCGGCTGGGTCAGCTACGCCTACGGCATCTACGGCGGCTTCACGATCGCCAACAGCGTGGTGATCGAGAAGGCCACCACCGACGCCGGCAACGACACCATCTACGGCAACGCCGCGGCGAACGTGCTGAGCTCGGGGGCCGGCAACGACTTCGTCCATGCCGATCAGGGCGGCGACGACGTCGTCGACCTGGGCGATGGCAACGACGCCGTCTATTTCGGCGCCGCTTTCACCGGCCTCGACAAGGTGAATGCAGGCGCCGGTACGGACGTGCTCGCGTTGCAGGGCGATTATTCCGCGGGCGTGACGCTCACCGCCGACAGCCTGGTCGGCGTCGAGACCCTCGCCATCCTCACCCATTCCGATACTCGGTTCGGCGGCAACAGCGCCGGCCTGTTCAGCTATTCGGTCACCGCGATCGACGCCAACGTCGGTGCCGGCCAGCGGCTGACCGTCAACGCCTCGACCCTCGAGGCGGGGGAAAACCTCACCTTCGACGGTCATTTGGAAAGCGACGGCGCCTATTTCATCTACGGTGGCAAGGGCGTCGACACCCTCACCGGCGGCGCCGGGGTCGACGTCTTCTTCTTCGCCGAGGACGGGCGCTTCGCGGCGAGCGACCATGTTGACGGCGGCGGCGGAGCGGACATTCTCGTGCTCCGCGGCAATTATTCGCTGACGCTCACCGCGACCTCGATCGTCAACGTCGAGACGGTCACCTTGATGTCGGGGTCCGATGCCCGCTTCTACGCCGCGGGAACCGACTTCAACTATACGGTGGCGACCGACGACAGCACCGTCGGAGCGGGCCAGACGATGACCTTCAACGGCGGTGGCCTGCGCACCAGCGAATCGCTCCACTTCGACGGTTCCGCCGAGACGAACGGCGCCTTCCGGGTGTTCGGCGGCGCCGGCCAGGACGTCATCACCGGCGGCGCCGGCGACGACCTTCTCTTCGGCGGGCTCGGCCACGACGTGCTGACCGGCGGCGCCGGGGCGGACACGTTCCGCTACCAGGGCGCCAGCGAATCGACCGCGAGCGCGCTCGACCTGATCGAGGGCTTCACCTCGGGGAGCGACAAGATCGACCTCGGCCGCGTCGACGCCGACACCACCCAGGCCGGCGACCAGGCCTTCAGCTTCCTCGGCAGCGGTGCCTTTACCGGCCATGCCGGCGAGCTGAGGGTGTTCGAGGACCAGGGCACCTGGTTCGTCGCCGGCGACGTCGACGGCGACGGCAATGCCGACCTGCTGATCAGCCTGCACACGGCCGGCAACGCGCCGATCCTGCAGACCGACCTGCTGCTCTGAGCTGGAGGTTGCGCGGGGCGGGGCGGCTGCGCTAGCAGCGTCCCGCCCCCACGCCCCCGTGGCGGAATTGGTAGACGCGCTCGACTCAAAATCGAGTTCCCAAAAGGAGTGCCGGTTCGATTCCGGCCGGGGGCACCAGGCACAGGCGGCGCGCGCCGCCTCTATTTCACGCCCATGAAGAGCTGCAGCGTGAAGCTGGGCCCGGTCGCGCCGGTCTTGCCCGCGAACGGCCCGCTTAGGGTGATGCGGACGTTGGTGACGGTGGCGTCGTAGCCGCTGGCGTCGGCGACGGGCGTGTAGGCGTAGGTCGAGCCGTTATTGTTCGAGAAGGCGATGCTGTCCGTCGTGCTGGCGAGGCTGGTGAAGGTGTAGCTGAGGCCGCTCGACGTCGCGCCGTTGGTGAAGACGACGGGGCCGGAGCCGACCGCGCCCGCGTCGCCGACGAACAGCTTCATGGTCGACGGCACCGACTCGGTGAACTGGGTGGTGTTGGTGTCGACGATCCCCGCCGAGGAATTGCTGGCGGTGATCGTGTAGCGGATCTTGGCGCCCGGGATCGCCTTGGGGTTGGTGGTGCCGTTGACCGGATCCGAGAGCTGGATGCCCGCCTTGGCGATGGTCAGGGACGGCGCGATCGTCGCGGTGGTGATGACGAGCTGCGGGCGCGTCGTGGTCGTCGTCGCCTCGGCGCTGGAGAAGATCGCGGTCGAGCTCGTCGCGCCGATCAGGCCCAGGCCGAAATTGGTGTAGGTGCCGGCATACCAGCCCTGCACCAAGGCGGTGACGTCGACCGACACCGACCCGGCCGCCGAGGGCGTGAAGGTGGCTTCCGCCGTCGCGTTGAAATTGGCGGTGCCATAATTGGACCAGGTGACGGTGGTTTCGGACCAGGTGGCCAGCAGCCGGTTGACGGTCACCGTCCGGGTGCTGGTGGTCGTGGTGTTGAGCTTGAGCGTCGCCGAGACGATCTGCTCGTTGGAGGGGATGGTCGGCAAAGTGAAGATGATCAGCGAGCGCGTGCGGCTGGCGTTGCTGCTGCTCGCGGTCGCGCGCAGCGTCGTCACAATGCCGTTATTCTGGTTCACGGAGGCTTCGTTGGTCCACGAATCGTCCGTCGCGGTGACGGAGTAGCTGCCCGCCTCGGCCGCCGAGGCGGCGATTGCGAGAAAGGCGGCGAGGACCAGCCGGAGCATGAGGCGCGCGCTCATCGCCGCGCTCCCAGGCCAAGGCCGGCCAGGCTGGTCTGGTCGAACTTGAGGCGCATCGTCACGTAAGGCCCGGCGCGGGTATAGCGCGCCTCGGCGAAGTCGCGGTCGTCGAAGCCCACGACGTTCCAGCCGATCGAGATCCAGCCATTGTCGAACGGCTTGAGGCCGAGCGACGGGCCCGCCGACCAGGCGAAGGAGCGGCCGCCCGCGCCTTCGCGCAGGCTGCCGCCGAGGCCGATGTCGATCATGTCCGAAAGATCGAAGCGCAGGTCCGCCCCCACCACGTTGCTCCATCCGGCGAGGTCGGCGCCGTCCACCTTGTCCGAAGCGTAGCGCGACCCCCAGAAGATCGAAACCTCCCGGCGGTCGTCCGGCGACCAGTTGAGCGCGAGCGCATTGACCAGGCGGCGCGAGCGCAGGTCGCCCGACGCCATGAACGTGCCGAGCGGCCCCGCCGCCCCGGCGACGGCGCCGTCCGCCGCATCCTCGCGCAGCTCGAGCTTCTCGAGCCAGGTCCAGGCGCTGGCGGCGGGGCGGTGGGCCCAGCTCAGCTGCAGGTTCATCGTCCGCGTCTCGGCCCCGCCTTGCGCGCGCGCCGTGAACCAGTTGAAGGCGCCGCCGACCGCGCTGCCGTCGCCGAGCTGGCGGATGAAGCCGGCGGTGAGGCCGTAGCGGTCGTCCTGGCCGCCGTCGCGATACTCGGCCCGCCCGGTGACGGTCCACAGGCCCGCCCGGTAGGTGGCGCCGGCGGTCGCGGCGGTGAAGTCCTCGGTAAGGGCGCCGCCGCCGACATAGCCGCCGCTCGCCACCGGGTGGAGCGGGTTGAGCACGCGCGCCGGGTCGATCCCGCTCAAGGTCTTGTTCGAATCGAGGGTGAGGTCGATCGCCCAATTTTTGCCGAGGGTGAGCGACTGGGCGAGGCCGAAGGCGGCGAAGCTGCGCGGGCCGTATTCGGCGATGTCCTGGCGGTTGCCGCTCAGGGTGACGTGGGCGCCGGCCCAAGGGTGGATGTCGAAGCCGATGCGCGCGGTGCGGGCGTCGATCTCGGCGCCGTCGGCGATCTCGTAGCCGGCGACGAGCTGGACCGCATTGGAGACGGCGTAGCGGGCGCCGAAGCGATGGCGCGCCGGGAAATCCACGCTCTCGGCCCGGTCGAGCGGGATCTCGGTCTGGGCGTCGAGCTCGAGCTTGTTGGCCAGCAGCCGCTTGGTCGCGCCGAGCTGGAGGATGGTCGAGCGGGCGGTGCGGCCGTCGGTGAGGCGGTCGTCGGCGAAGGTGAGGCCGGCGCGGGCGGAGAGGGTGTCGGCGCGATATTCGAGGAGCGCGCGGGCGGCGACGCGGCGGGCGTCGGTGGCGAGATAATCCTCGAACCAGGCGCTGCCGGTCAGCGACAGCCGGTCGGAGAATTTGACGCGGCCGTCGAAGCCGAGCTTGCGCGTCCCCGCCTCGGCGGCGCTGGTCTGGCCGAGGCCGAACCCCTCGTCCTGCTGGCGGGCGTAGGCGAGGAGGTCGTAGCGCGAGCCGTGATGCTCGGCCTCGACCAGCCAGGCGGCGGCGGTGCCGGCGGAACCGGCGCCGCTGCCGGCACTGGCGCCGGCGCGGGCGCGGCCGTCGCTGACGGCCGCCTCGGCGCGGATCTCGGTCGAGGCGTCGGGCCGGTAGCGCAGGTCGACGCCGGCCAGATCGGTCGAGCGTGCCTCGTCGGCATCGTGGATCGCGGTGGCGGCGGCCTGCAGCTTGCCGTTGGCGCTCCGCCAGGCGACGCGGCCGCCGGCGTTTAGCGCGCGCCGCGCGACGCCGTCCACCTCGAACTCGGCGACGATGAAGACCGGGTCGAGGTCGGACGAGCGGCTGAGCACCGGCGCGTTGAAGCGGACCAGCCCGGTCCGGTAGTCGATCTCGTAATCGGCGTGGCGGATCAGCAGGCGGCTGTCGACGATGCGGTCGGAGCGGAGGCGGTCGCGCGTCTCGATCGTGATCCGCTCGCTATTGGCGAGGATGTCGCGGCTGCCCAGCACGTAGGGGCCGGTGAGGCCGCTGCCCTGGAGGTCGACGCGGCGGTGGGTGGTCGGCGCATCGGCGGCGAAAGCGGTCGCCGAGACGCGCTCGGAGCGATATTCGGCCTTGGCGCCGTTGAAGGCGCGGACGTAGCGGGCGAGCTGGGGCTCGTCGATGCCGGTCTCATAATCGCCGAACAGTGCATAGAATTGCGGCCGCTCGAGCTTCAAATAGAGCTTGCGGGTCGAGGCGGCGTCGTAGCGGCGCTCGGAGCGGTCGGCATAGATGGTGTAGTAAGCGCGCGGGTCGATCGTCCCGGCGAAGCGTGTATCGTCCTCTTTCTTGTCGCTGTCATAGGCGAGCGTCATCAGCCAGCGGCCGAGGATCCGGCCCTTGGCGTAGAGCGCGAGGCGGCCGTCGGTGAGCGTCGTATCGGCCTCGCCGGCAAGCCCTTCCATGCGGCCGCTGAGCCGGTTGTAGCCGGCCGTCCCCTCGGCGAGGCCGACCAGGGTCCAGGGGCGGTTGCCCGGGTCGAGCCACAATTCGAGGCGCTGCTCGCGGACCGCGCGGCCTTCGCTGAAGTTGAAGCGCAGGCCGAGGCTGCCCGACGCCGTGGTCGGCTCGAGCTCGATGTAGGCGATGCCGTCGTCGCCCTCGACGTGCCAGAAGGGGCGGGCGCGCTCGAGGCCGGCGAGCTGGCGGGCTTGCTGGGCGTCGGCCTCGACGGCGGGATAATAAGGCGCGGGCAGCTCGAAGTCGCCGACCAGGCCGTGGCGGACGGGGCGGCCGTCGCGGTCGGTGAAACGCACCGCGATGAGCGGCCGGGTGACGCCGTCGGCGACGAGGCGCGAACGGTCGCGGACCAGCTCGGCGCGCATCGGGCTGGCGCCGTAATGGACGATGCGGGTCAGAGTGTCGGCGACGGCGCCGCTCGGCCCGAGGACTTCGGCGCGCAGCTCGGTGGCGCCGTCGGTGAGCGGGATGGAGCGCCACAGGCTGACCGCGACCGTCTCGTTCTTGCGCGTCCCGTCGAAGGCGACGGCGGGGACCGGCTTGTCGTTCGCGTAGAGGCGCACGCTCTGCTCCGGCCCGTGCTTGACCGCGACCCGCACCAGTGGCGCGCGCGGATTGTAGTCGGGCTCGGGGAAAAGGAAGGCGATTCCCGGCGTCTGGCCGGCCAGCCAGTCGCGCTCGGCGCCGGCGGCGGCGGCGTCGGTGGGGATGGTGGGGCGCGGCGCGGCGGCCGCCGCGGCGGCGGCGCGGGCGGGGGAGGGGATGGCGTGGAAATCGACCCGCTTCAGCGCCCCGCCTTCGCCCTCGACGAAGCGCGAGAAGGCGCGGCCGCCCGAGCGGGTGTCGTGGGCGCAATCGACGAGGGCGCGGTCGGCGGGAAGCGTCGCGTCGTCGAGCTGGACGACGTGGGTGCCGGGCGCGACCCCTTCGAAATGGTAGCGTCCGTCGGGATCGGTCAAAGCGTAGCTGCCGTCCTCGATCATGATCCTGACGCCCGCCAGGCCGCGCCCGGCGGTGCCGCAGGCGCCGTCGACGACGCGGCCCTCGAGGGTGAGCCGGCTCGAAATCAGGTCGCGGCGGATGCGGACGGCGACGTCGGCGAGGTTGCTCCTGCCGCCGCGATCGTCGTGCAGCTCGGCCTGGCTGACGGCGTCGCCGGGCCGCGCGTCGGCGCGAACCTCGAGGGCGTAGACGACATGGACCTTGCCGCCGGGGGGCAGCGGCGGAAGGTCGAGCGTGAAGCCATCGGCGCCCGGCGTCGGGGCGGTCGCCGCGCCGTCGACGCGCAGGGTACCGGGGCGCAGCCGCATCGCGGCGCCGAAGCGGTCGGCCAGCGTCAGGCGGCCGCTCGGCAGCTTCGGGTCGGCATTGGCGACGTCGATCGCATAGGCCACCGTCTCGCCGGGCCCGGCTTCGGTCGATCCGGCGCGGATCGCGACATTGAGGCCCTTGCCCGCCGGATCGAGCGGGATGTCGACCTCGACCGGCGCCGCGTCGGCCAAAGTCAGGATCTCGCCGTAGGAAGCGGGGGCGAGGGTGAAGGCCTGGCCGTCGGGGCGGGTCAGGCCGGCGAGGTCGGCGGGAGTCCGCGCCGAGGGGCTCGCGTAAGGCGCGGGAGCCTCGACCTTTAGCCGATAGGTGCCGGCCGGCACGAACGGGAAGCGATAGCCGCCGGCGGTGAAATCATAGGCCTTGCCGGCGGCGTCCCGCACGCTCGCCCCGGCGACGATGGTGGCGGGGAAGGCGGCGCTGCCGTCGTCGCCGTAGACGGTGGCGGGCTGGCCAGTGGCGGCGTCGACGAGGCTGATCCGCGCGCCGCCGACCGGACCGGCGCTGACGCTGTCGAACGCCAGGCCGAGCGGATCGGCGGCCACCTCGACCGAGGCGGCGGCCTGCACGCTGCGGACGGTGATGCGGTCGCCGCGCTCGACGGCGAGGCGGCAATCGCCGCTCGCCGCGGGCTCGCCGGCCGGCACGGTCTGGACGTAGCCGGCGAAGCGCCCGGTGTCGGGGCCGGTCTCGAAGACGGTGAGGGTCTCGCGGTCGCCGCTGCGGGCGACCACCTCGGCGGCGACGCTCTCGACGGCGCCGGGGTCGCGATTGCCGTCGGCATGGTCGAGGACGAGGAGCAAAGGCTCGCCGGCCCGGATGCGCTCGGCCGGGGCGAGGCGCGCCGGGGCGAGGGGGATTGCGCGCCAGGCGGCGGCGAGCGTGGCCGGCGCATTGCCGCAGCGCGGCGCGGCGATCGTGGTGGACATGGTGCCGGTGGCGGCGAAGCGGTAGGCGGCGAGGGACGTGGGGCGGCTCGCCGCCTCGACGAGAAGATCGACCCGGTTCGATTCGAGGCGCAGCCGCTTGCCGCCCTCGTCCCACTCGATGGTCGCCACGCTGGACACGGTCCGGCCCGCGGACGCGGCCGCGCGTCCC
>JBJMTY010000312.1:0-4110 GCA_045811445.1 Allosphingosinicella sp.
CGAGCTCGATCGCGGAAAATACTTCCCCTACGAGGGCAATTACTCGACCTACCTCGAGAAGAAGGCCAAGCGCCTGGAGCAGGAGGAGCGCGAGGAGCAGGGCAAGCAGAAGGCGATCCAGGAGGAATTGGACTGGATCCGCCGCTCGCCCAAGGCCCGCCAGACCAAGTCCAAGGCCCGGATCAAGGCCTTCGACGAGCTGGTCGAGGCGCAGGAGAACCGAACCCCGGGCAAGGCTCAGATCCTCATTCAGGTCCCCGAGCGGCTCGGCGGCACCGTCATCGAGGTCAAGGGCCTGAGCAAGGCCTATGGCGACAAATTGCTCTTCGACGATCTGACCTTCAGCCTTCCGCCGGGCGGGATCGTCGGGGTGATCGGCCCTAACGGCGCCGGCAAGACCACCTTGTTCAAGCTCATCCGCGGCGAGGAGCAGCCCGACGAGGGCTCGGTCCGGATCGGCGAGACGGTGCGCCTGGGCTATGTCGACCAGTCGCGCGACGCCCTCGATTCCACGAAGAACGTCTGGGAGGAAGTCTCCGGCGGCTCCGACGTCTTCCGCTTCGGCAAGCACGAGATCGGCACGCGCGCCTATGTCGGCGCCTTCAACTTCCGCGGCCAGGACCAGCAGAAGAAGGTCGGCCAGCTGTCGGGCGGCGAGCGCAACCGGGTCCACATGGCCAAGATGCTCCAGAAGGGCGGCAACGTCCTCCTCCTCGACGAGCCGACCAACGACCTCGACGTCGAGACGCTGCGCGCGCTCGAGGAGGCGCTCGAGAATTTCGCCGGCTGCGCGGTGGTGATCAGCCACGACCGCTTCTTCCTCGACCGCCTCGCCACCCACATCCTCGCCTTCGAGGGCGACAGCCACGTCGAATGGTTCGAAGGCAATTTCGAAGCCTATGAGGCGGACAAGCTCAGGCGCCTGGGCCCGGAGGCCGACAGGCCGCATCGGGTGACGTACAGGAAGCTGACGCGGTGAGGTTCACGTGTCAGCCTGATCGCCTGAAAGCGGCCTAACCGAGCTCGGCCGTCTCCATCCCCACCCCGTCGATCGTCACGGCCTCGACCCGGTCCCGGAACGCCACCTCGCGCCGCTCGGCGTAGCCGTCGTCGGCCGGGGACCACATCTGGATCACCGCGCGGCGGTCTCGGTGGACGACCCAATATTCGGGCACGCCGTGAGCTGCATAGAGGCGCGCCTTTCGGCCGAGGTCGTGATCGGCGGTCGTGTCGGTGATTTCCACGGCGATCTTCAATTCTTCGCGTTCGATCGTCTTCGACTCCCGGTGCATCGGCACGATCACCGCGAGGTCGGGCTCGGGCACGGAATCTTCGGACATCGACACGCTGCCCGCAACCAGCACCTCGAGGTCGAGACCCGCGGCCGCGATGGCCCGAGCCAACTCGCCATAGACGATTCCCATTATCCGGGCGTGCCAGCGATGGACCGAGTTCACGACCCAGATGTCCCCCTCGATCAATTCGGTGCGGGCATATTGCGCGAAGGCGCCGGAATCGGCCAGCAGCCAGAAATCCCTGGCCGTCAACTTGGCCGGGTGAGGCACGTCGTCGAGGCGTTTCGCAAGCGTCACGCCTGATAAACTAACATCTCGCCGCGAGAGTGCCAATCACGCGCTTAGCGCACCCGCTTCACATAGACGCGCCCGTCCTCGCGGCGCTCGGTGGCGAAATTGGGGACGGCGTCGATCAGCTCGGCGAGGCCGGCATAGCCGTAGCTGCGCGCATCGAACGAGGAGCGGTTGCCGGCGCGCTTGCCGACTTCCGAGAGGCTGGCATAGCCGCGCCCGTCGCGGGTCGAGGCGCGGAAGGCGGCGCCGAGCAGCTTGATCAGCTCCTCGTCGATCGCCCTCTTCTCGGGGCGCGCCTTCGCCTCCGAGGGCTCCGGCTCCTCCGCCTTGGCGAGCTGGGCGACGTCGATGAAGCGGGTGCAGGCCTCGCGGAAGGATTCGGGCGTGCGGGAGGTCCCGAACCCGTAGACCGGCAGGCCGTCCTGCTGGATGCGCATGGCGAGCGGCATGAAGTCGCTGTCGCTCGACATGATGCCGAAGCCGTCGACGCGGCCGCCGTAGAGCAGGTCCATCGCGTCGATGATCATCTTCATGTCGGTCGAGCTCTTGCCCTTGGTGAGGTCGAACTGCTGCTGCGGCTCGATCGCGCGGCGGTGGACCATGGCCGACCAGCCCTTCAGCGCCGGCTTCTGCCAATTGCCGTAGGCGCGGCGGATGTTCACCTTGCCCAATTCGGCGAGCACGTTGAGCACGGCATCGAGATTGTCGGGCGACGCATTGTCGGCGTCGATGAGAAGGGCGATGTTGCCCGCCCGGGCTTCGTTATTTTCGGCCATCGCGCGCTTGTAGCGGCGCGGCGGCGGCCCCGCCACCGCCGCGGAAAATTAACCATTCCCCAACACCTCGCCTCTAGAGCGGACCCATTGCAAGAGCGGGACGGACGGGGCGAATGCACCACAAGGCGATGCTGGGATGGCCGATCCTGCTGCTGAGCGCTTCGTGCGTTCCGGCGGCGCTCGGCCAGCAGCTGGCGCTGAGCGCCACGGCGCTTCCGCCCCGGACCACCGCCTCCACGCCCGCGGCCACGCCCGGTTTCCAGACCCTCTCGCTGCCCGTCGCCGCCGAAGCGCCGCCGCCGACCGAGCAGCTCGCCGAGGAGATTGCGGTCGGCTCGGCCGCGCGGCCGTTCGACGTCGCCGCGGCCTCCACCGGCGATGTCCGCTCGGCCGAGGAATGCCTGACCGCCGCCGTCTATTACGAAGCACGCTCGGAGAGCGAGGACGGCCAGCGCGCCGTCGCCCAGGTCGTGCTCAACCGCGTCCGCCACCCCGCTTTCCCCAAGACGGTGTGCGGCGTCGTCTACCAGGGCTCGAACCGGGCGACCGGCTGCCAGTTCACGTTCACCTGCGACGGCTCGCTGCGCCGCGGCCGCGAGCCCAATGCCTGGGAGCGCGCCCGCCGCGTCGCCGAGGCCGCGCTCGCCGGCTACGTCTACGAGCCGGTCGGCGTCGCCACCCATTACCACACCACTTCCATCCACCCCTGGTGGGCCGACGCGCTGCGCAAGGCAGTGACGATCGGCAGCCACGTATTCTACCGCTGGCGCGGCGAATGGGGCGATCCCAAGTCGTTCCAGCGCCCCTATGTCGGCGCCGAGGCCTATGCCCGCGCCGCCGCCGAGCCGCTGTCGCCCGACACCGCCGCACCGGAAGTGGCGTTCGGCGTCGCCGTTCATCGCGCGGCGCGTCCGGACGTGGTCGTCGCCGACACCGAGGATGGCGGCCCGGTCCGCATCCACCGCGCCGCCGCGCCGCGCGCGATCGCCGCCGGCGGGGTCGAAGGCGTGCGCGTCCACAAGGGCTCCGACGCGCCGCCGGCCGAAGCCTTCGCGGCCGCGGACGCGCCCGCGGCCACGGAGGAAGCGCCGACGCGCTGAAGCCTGGCGGCTGGAAGTCCGGCCCCCGATCGGCCAAAGAGGGCGCCGATGCCCTCGGCCCGCACCCATTACGACACGTTGAACGTCTCGCCCGACGCCGAGATCGTGGTGATCGAGGCGGCCTATCGCGCGCTGATGAAAAGATACCATCCCGACCAGGGCGAGTCCCCTCCGGCGGGCGCGCCGAGCGCCGCCGCGATCAACGAAGCCTATGCGGTGCTGAGGGACCCCGCCCGCCGCGCCGACTACGACCGGGTCGAGTGGATCCGCCAGAAGGATTTCCGTATCGCCCAATACAGCGCCACCGTGGTCGCGCCGCCGTCGCGCTTCTTCGGCTGGGGCGGCTGGCTGGTGGCGGCGGTCTTCGCCGCGATGATCGCGGCGATGGCGAGCCGCGGCGCCGATCCGCCTCTGCCGGGCCTGAGCCGGGCCGAGCCGCCCGCGCCGGCGCATAACGCGCTCGACAGCCAGCCGCGTCGGCCGGACGAGCGCGTCATGCGCGCCGCCGAGGACGCGGCCAAGGTCGATGCCCGCGTCACCGAGCTCATCGCCCGCGGCGGCGGCCCACCGTCGGCGCCGCCGCTTGCCGCCCCCGAGGCGGCGCCGGCGCGACAACATGCCGCGCCCCGGCCCCGCGCCCGCCCC
>JBJMTY010000313.1:0-2215 GCA_045811445.1 Allosphingosinicella sp.
CGGCTCGAGGCGGGGCTGGCGCTCGCGCCGCTGGTGAGCGCGATGATGGACGTGTCGGACGGGCTGCTGCTCGATGCCGGGCGCATCGCCGGGGCGAGCCGGGTCGCGCTCCGCATCGATCTCGCCGCCGTGCCGCTGTCGGACGCCTGCCGGGCCGTGGGCTCGACACCGATCGCGGCGGCGAGCGCCGGCGACGATTACGAATTGCTGTTCGCCGCCGCGCCGGAGCGTCGGGTCGAGATCCACATTTTGGCCGACCGCCTCGCCTTGCCGCTCACCCGGATCGGGGCGTTCGCCGCCGGCTCGGGCCTGTCGCTGAGCGACGGCGAGGCGCCGGTGCCGCTGCCCGCAAAACTTGGCTGGGAGCATGGTTGAAAGAGGCTTCGCGGCCCCTTAAGCAGCACCGTCACATCCGCGCGGGCAAGGGCAACAGCCCGCCGCGCGGTCCGGCCGCCGCGCTTCCTCGCGCCGGCGGCCCGAACCAGGGGAAGGAAACTCAATGACCGTCGTCTACATCGCCATAGGATGCGGCCTGCTCGCCGTGCTCTACGGCCTCTTCACGTCGATGCAGGTGCTCCGCGCGCCCGCCGGCAGCGAGCGGATGCAGGACATCGCCGCCGCCGTTCAGGAAGGCGCCCGCGCCTATCTCGCCCGCCAGTACATGACCATCGCCATCGTCGGCGTGGTCGTCGTCCTGCTGGTCGGCTATTTCCTCGGCCTCGTCTCGGCGATCGGCTTCATCATCGGCGCCCTGCTTTCGGGCGCGACCGGCTTCGTCGGCATGAACGTCTCGGTGAAGGCCAACGTGCGCACCGCCGAAGCGGCGCGGACCAGCCTCCAGGGCGGCCTCACCATGGCCTTCCGCTCGGGCGCCATCACCGGCATGCTCGTCGCGGGCCTGGGCCTGCTCGCCATTTCCGGCTTCTTCTGGTACCTGGTCGGCCCCGGCCACCACGTGCCGGGCGACCAGGCCGACCGCACCATCGTCACCGCGCTCGTCGCCCTCTCGTTCGGCGCCTCGCTCATCTCGATCTTCGCGCGCCTCGGCGGCGGCATCTTCACCAAGGCGGCCGACGTCGGCGCCGACCTCGTCGGCAAGGTCGAGGCCGGCATTCCGGAGGACGACCCCCGCAACCCCGCCACCATCGCCGACAATGTCGGCGACAATGTCGGCGACTGCGCCGGCATGGCGGCCGACCTGTTCGAGACCTATGTCGTCACCCTCGGCGTGACGATGGTGTCGATCGCCCTCACCATCCGCGGCGTCGACACCGCGCTGCTGACCAGGCTGATGGCGCTGCCGCTGCTGATCGGCGGCGCGTGCATCGTCACCTCGATCATCGGCACCTACATGGTCCGCCTCGGCAAGGGCGGCTCGATCATGGGCGCGCTCTACAAGGGCTTCTGGACCTCGGCGATCCTCGGCGCCGTCGCGCTCTACTTCGCCACCCAATATGCGCTCGGCGACATGAACGCGACGATCGCCACCATCTCGGGCGTCGGCGACGCCGCCATCGCGCTGACCGGCATGAAATTGTTCTACTGCATGCTGATCGGCCTCGCCCTCACCGGCGCTTTGGTCTGGATCACCGAATATTATACCGGCACCAACTACCGGCCGGTGCGGTCGATCGCCCGCGCCTCGCAGACGGGGCACGGCACCAACGTCATCCAGGGCCTCGCCGTCAGCCTCGAATCGACGGCGCTGCCGACGCTCGTCATCGTCGTCGCGGTGATCGCCGCCTACCAGCTCGCCGGCGTCATCGGCGTCGCCTTCGCGGCGACCGCGATGCTGGCGCTGGCCGGCATGGTCGTGGCGCTCGACGCCTACGGCCCGGTCACCGACAATGCCGGCGGCATCGCCGAGATGGCGGGCCTGCCCGACGAGGTGCGCGTGCGCACCGACGCATTGGACGCGGTCGGCAACACCACCTCGGCGGTGACCAAGGGCTATGCGATCGGCTCGGCCGCGCTCGCCGCTCTGGTGCTGTTCGGCGCCTACACGACCGACCTGCACGAATTCTTCGGTGATCTCACCGTCGATTTCTCGCTGTCGAACCCGTACGTGATCGTCGGCCTGCTGCTCGGCGCTCTGCTGCCGTATCTGTTCGGAGCGATGGGCATGACCGCGGTCGGACGCGCCGGTGGCGCCGTGGTGGAGGAAGTGCGCCAGCAGTTCCGCGACAATCCAGGCATCATGGACGGGTCGGTTCGC
>JBJMTY010000314.1:0-8846 GCA_045811445.1 Allosphingosinicella sp.
AGGCGTTCGGCGAGGACCTTGGGGTCGAGATGGTCGAGGTGGAGCCAGAGATGGTCCTTGCCGGCGCCGACTCCGCGGCCCTCGCGTATCTCCATCGCCATCGAGCGCGAGACGACGTCGCGGCTGGCGAGGTCCTTGGCGGAGGGCGCATAGCGCTCCATGAACCGCTCGCCCTCCGAGTTGGTCAGATACCCCCCCTCCCCCCGCGCGCCTTCCGTGATCAGCACGCCCGCGCCGTAAATGCCCGTCGGGTGGAACTGGACGAACTCCATGTCCTGCAGCGGCAAGCCCGCCCTCAGCACCATCGCATTGCCGTCGCCGGTGCAGGTGTGGGCCGAGGTGGCGGTGAAATAGACCCGCCCGTAGCCCCCCGTCGCCAGCACCGTGGCGTGGCTCCTGAAGCGGTGGATCGAGCCGTCCTCGAGGCACAAAGCGATCACGCCCCGGCACTCGCCGCCGTCCATGATCAGATCGAGCGCGAAATATTCGATGAAGAAGTCGGCGTCGTATTTGAGCGACTGCTGGTAGAGCGCGTGGAGCATGGCGTGGCCGGTGCGGTCCGCCGCCGCGCAGGTGCGCTGGGCCGGCGGCCCCTCGCCCATATTCTGCATCATGCCGCCGAACGCGCGCTGGTAGATCTTACCCTCCTCGGTGCGCGAGAAGGGCAAGCCGGCATGCTCAAGCTCGTAGACCGCCGCCGGCGCCTCGCGCACCAGATATTCGATCGCATCCTGGTCGCCGAGCCAGTCCGAGCCCTTGACGGTGTCGTACATGTGCCAGGTCCAATGGTCCGGCCCCATGTTGCCGAGCGACGCGGCGATCCCGCCCTGCGCGGCTACGGTGTGGCTGCGGGTCGGGAACACCTTGGTGATGCAGGCGGTCTTGAGCCCCTGCTCCGCCGCGCCCATGGTGGCCCGAAGCCCCGACCCGCCGGCCCCGACGACGACGACGTCATAAGCGTGGTCGATGATCTTGTAGGCGCTGCTTGCCGTTGCCATTCGAGCTGCTTTCCGCGGGCCGTGAAGGTGACGGTCGCGCTTTTAGGCCGAAGGCAGGGGGATGCAAGGGCAGCTCGGGGAGCGGGGACGGCGCGCCGCGGCGCGTTGCACGGCGATCCGGCATTTCACTGTCCCGCAGCATAGGGCTAAGGTCCGGGGATGAGACGGGGTCTGGTTGAGACGTACCGCATGGCCGGGCGGCTTGGCGGGGGACGCGCAAAGCTGCTTGCCGAGGCGGCGCTGCGGCTCGTCCTCGTCCGGGCGGCGTTGCGTCTCCGTCCGTTCGAGAAGGTGGCGCGGAGGTTCGGCACGTTCGTCGCTCCCGGGGTACGACACGCGTCGGACGGGAGCCGCGCCGGCGCCGAGGCGGCGCAAGCCGTGGCGTGGGCGGTCGCGGTCGCGGCGCGGCGGCTGCCCGGGGAGTTCGTCTGCCTCCCTCAGGCGCTGGCGGCGCAGGCCATGCTGCTGCGGCGCGGCGTCGCGGCGTCGCTTTATCTCGGCGCGGGCCGCGAGGAGGCGGGGCCGTTCGAGGCTCATGCCTGGGTCGAGGCGGCTGGGATCGCGGTGACCGGGCACCCCGTGCCGCCGCAATTGCGGGAGATGGGGCGCTTCGTGGCAGTCCCGCCGGACGGGAAGGCAGGCGATGCCGGGGGCGGCCGGAGCGTCAGCCGGGAACAGGCTCGATGATGCCCGCCTCAATCAGCCGGGGCAGCATGTCCTCCAGGTCGCGGGCGGCATCGGCAGTGCTGACGGCGAAGCGCGAGCAGGTGCGGGAGATCATCTCGTCAAGGCAGATGCCGTCGCGCAGGTCCTCCAGGAGGTACCCCATCGCCCCCTTTATTCCGTAATATCGGCCGGACTCGATGCTGAGCAGGATGGCTTCGGAATCGACCGGAACGGACAGGATTTTGGGGGCGAGGCGGTAGCAACGTTCGGATTGGGACATGATTTAAGTTAGCCTGCTTGACGCTGTGTTAAGCGGTCCATAGACGGGTCGGCCAGCGCCGGGGAAGAGGAATGGCCATGGGAATCGAAGACGTTGCGGCTGAGAAGATCGCGTTCGAACCCTCCGAGCTGATCGAATATGGCGAAGCGGATCAGCTGACCCGCGGCTCGCACAACGGGTCCAACGTGGACGGCGACTACACTTCCTGAGCCTCCGGCAGGCACGACCGACCATCTGCGGTCGTGCTTGAGCGCCGGCTGTTCCCGCCCGCGCAGGCGAGGCGAACGAGGCGGAGCGCGAAGCGATGCTGATGAACCTCGCTGGCCTGAGCATTTTCAGAGCCGGCAGCGACGAACTCGCGTCGGGCGACCCGGATCTGCTGTGGCGGCACCATCACGCCGCCGGCCTGTCCGCGGAGGCGGAAGCGGCCGGCCTCTTCACCCGCGTCAGCGCCGTCGACGCTCCGGACGGCATCCTTACCCATTTCGAATTCGGATATGGCGAGCGCGTCCGCTGCCGGTTCACCGTGTCGGCGGCGGGGGATCAGGTCGATTCCTGGGCCGCTCCGGAGGTCTCCGAGCGCGACCTCGACGGCTTGTTCAGCGAACATATCCTGCGCAGCGTGCTGATCCGCCGCGGTCTGCTCTCGTTCCACGCCGCCGCTCTCAGCGACGGCGACGGCGCGATCCTGATCATGGGCGACAAGGGCATGGGCAAGTCGACGCTGTCGGCCGCGCTCCAGCAGCGCGGCTGGTCGGCCGTCGCCGACGACCTGTCGCGCGTCGCGGAGGCGGGCGGCGGATGGCGCACGTTCGAGGGATTGCGGGCAACCAAGCTGCTTGCCGGGTCGCTCGCCGGGCTCGGCCTGGCGCAGCAGGCGCTCCCGACGCGCTGGGACGATGCCAGCGAGGACCTGAAGGGCGCCGTCGAGGAGAAGAGGCTGCTCTCACCGGCGGGCGACCTGCCCTCGGACCCGCGGGCGTTCCGGCTGATGGCGCTGCTGGTGCTCCAGCCGCGCATAGCCGGCAGCGACGAAGTCGGCGCCCGGACGGCGGCGCCGCTCGGCGCCGTGCGGGCGCTGCTCGACCATATCACCGAGGACGCGCTGCATCCGGGTGCGGCGCCGGCCCCGGCGCTTCAGCAAGCGATCGGCCGGCTCGTCGGCCAGGTGCCGATAACCGAGATCACGCTCCCCGATCGTATCGACGCGCTGGCAAGCTCCGCCGAGGCGGTGGAGAGGATCGTCAGGAACGCTCAGGCACGAAGGGCGGCGTGAGCAACGCGAGCCCGGCGAGGACGGCCGCGGAGACGAGGGCGGAATCCGATTTCGACCTGCCTGCCGCGGGATGCCTGACGTTTCTTCGTCCGGCGCTGGCGCAGGCCTTTGGCGGCGAGGGCGGCTGGGCGTGGATCGAGGACATGGCCGCCGCGCTGCCGCCGGTGCCGCGGCTGGCCCTGGAGCTGCGGCTGGGAAATGATGGAGCGCCCCCAGACCTCCACCAGCAGCTGAACGCCGGGGCCGCCGACCCGGTCACCCTGGAGCGCTATCTCTCGGCGACGCCGGCGGGGCCGCTGGCTATGCCAGGCTTGCGCCGCTTCCTCCGCGACTGGGCCGACCACGCCAGCGGCCTGCAGGCGAACCTTTCGACGCTGTACCTGGAATGGGATCAACAGGCGCCCGGGAGCGCGCCCGGGAGCACCCCCGCGGCGCCCGGCCTGTTCTTGCCCGTGGAACGGCCGGGCGACTCCGCCGACCAGCGCGCCGTCCGCCGCCGCGCCGCGGCCCAGCATGCGGAGCGGCTTCGGCCGGGGCTCGGCCAGGACGTAGGCGCGGCTTTGGAGCGGCTTTACGGGCGGGTTCCGGTGGGAGTCACCGTCTCCTTCGTCGGCTTCATGCTGGGCCGCGACGGCGGATTTCGAGTCAATCTAAGAGGCGTGAGGCGCGCGGATCTTGCTCGAGTCCTCGCCGCGATCGACTGGCCGGGCGACGCCTCCGCCGCGGCCCGCGCGTTCGAGCGGCTCGTCGACCTGTCGGACAGGGTCGTGGTCGCGCTCGATTTCGCGCCGATGCTGCAGGCGGGAATCGGCTTCGAGATCGTGCTGGACAGCCGCTCGGGCGCCGATCCCCGTTGGGCTCGGCTGCTCGACCATTTTTCCGACCAGGGCCTCTGCACCGCCGAGCAGAGCCAGGCGCTGGTCGCCTTTCCGGCCGACTTCTACCCGGAGAGGGGGGATTTCGCCTGGCCCGCCTCGTGGCTCGTCGCGGCCGTGCTCAGCCCGCCGGGATGCCTGCCCTGGGTCGAGCGTCGCATCTCCCACCTGAAGCTTTCGTTGCGGCCGAACGGTCAGGCCACCGCCAAGGCCTATGTCTCGGCGGAGCACCATTGGTCCCGGCAAGCCGCGCCGCCGGCGGCGGCCGGTTTCGAGGCGGAGCCCCGGGGCGACGCGTTGATGGAAGCGGCGAGAGCGAGGGCAGTGGGCTTCCTGGCCGGCGCAATCGGCCAGGACGATCTGTGGCGCGACTTCAGGATGCCGGGCGCATCGGACGAGTGGGTCACCGGCTTCGTCGGCTGGGCACTGGCGGGCGAAGAGGACGAGCGTGCCCGCGCGGCGGTGGCGAGGGCGGTCGCGGCGCTGCTCGCCCGGCAGCGGCCCGACGGCGGCTGGGGCTATAACCGGATTTGCGGGTCGGACGCGGACAGCACCGCCTGGGCGCTGCGGCTCCTCAAGGCGGCGGGCCATGGCGGTCCGGCTGCCATGGAAGCGGAGACGTTCCTACGCTCCCACTTTCTGCCGGACGGCGGCGTTGCGACTTATGCGCAACGGGCGATCGTTCACTACGACGACCAGCCCTGGCACGGCCCCAGCCAGGGGTGGCGGAGCGGCCATCTGTGCGTCGCGGCCAACGCCGCGGGGGCGCTTCCCGGGCTGCTGGAGCCGTTCCTGCGGGCGCGCCAGAGCGACGACGGAAGCTGGCCCGCTTATTGGTGGCGGACCGACACGTTCAGTACCGCCCTGGCGGTGGACGCCCTCGACGAGGGCCGAGCCGGGGGCCCGGGAGAAATCGGCGCGGAGGCCTGCCGCCGCGCGATAGGATGGGCGCGCGGCCAGTCGCCGGAGCGCATGACGACCTTCGAACGGGCCTGGCTCGCCTTCATTCTCGCTCACGGCGTGGAAGAGGACCGGGAGGCCGCCGCGCTCATCCTCACCGGCCTGGCCCGGGAGCAGGGCACGGACGGCGGCTGGGACGCCGGAGCCGAATTGCTCCTGCCCCACCCATCCGAGCTCACGCGGAAGGCGGGTTCGGCCGTGTATCTCGACGTGCGTCGCCTGTTCACGACGGCGTCGGTGCTGGCCTCGATCAACGCGGCGGCAAGGCGCCTCGTCCCATGACCGGCAGCGGCCCCGGCGGCGTGCAGCGCGCCATCGATTTTCTGGTGACGCTGGAGGCCGACGACGTCGATTGGGCGAGCCTTCCCGCCGGCGCGGACTATGGGGCGATCGCGCGCCTGGCCGGGGATCGAGGCCTGGACGCCTCGGCGGTGCTCGAGGCGTTCAAGCTGATCATGCAGGCCCGGCTGCTCGCCGCGCCGCCGCGGTGTCCGCCGCCTCGCGGCCGCTGACGTCGCAATCCTCGACGATCGCGCGAGCGCGGAGCCGGGTTCGTCAGCGCCCGGCGGGCCGAGGTCTCGTTCGCCTGAATACGAACGCCCGCTTGCCCATCGGCAGCTGGATCGCCTGTGGCGCGGGCAAGCGGTCGAGGCGGAGCTCTCGGGCGGGTTGGGTGCCGTCGACTTCGAAGCCCCGGTCCTCGAGCGCGCCGACATAGGTGTGGGGGAGGAGGTAGGGGCCTCTCGCGTCGCGGGCGACATCGTAGCGGACGCTCTGGCCGCCGTTGAGGGCGATGCGCCCCTTGGCGAGCGTGACGGTGCCGCAGCAATCGTTTTCGAACGTCCCCTCCTCGCCCTGCGAGGGCGGCGGCCCGCGAAGCAGCAGCAAGCCTCCACCGCCCAGCGCCGCGAGCGCGCCAGCGCCGGCGAGAACCCACACCTTGCCCATGCCCCGTCTCCTCCCGCCGCTGTGTAGGCCAGGGCTTGCCAATAACGCAAAGGAGCGGCGAGCCCCGCATCCGGCAGCCGTAGCTGTGGACAAGAGGCGCCGTGGCGGGCGATGAAGCGGGATGGGCGGGCCGGTCAAGCGTTCGATGATGATTGCCGGGCACGCGACCTCGATCAGCCTCGAGCCGGCCTTCTGGCGGGCGCTGCGCGAGGCGGCGGAGGCGGAAGGGGTGCCGGTCAACGCATTGGTCGCGCGGATCGACGCGGCGCGGATCGAGGGGGCGCGGACCGAGGGCCCGGGCCCCGCCAACCTCGCCAGCGCGATCCGGGTGTGGCTGTTCGAGCGGCTGCGCGCGTCCGCCGGCGGGGCGGGTTAGGGCGCTAGCGCCCTAGCGGCCGAGCAGGACGCGGGCCTGGGTGGCGACCTGGGCTAACATCGGGGCGGTGGTGACGGGGGCGTTGCGGGCGCGGTCGACGACGCGGCGGAACTGGTCGATGCGCGGGCCCTGGGCGGCGACCCATTTGTCGACCGCTTCCAGCGGTTCCTCGGCTTTCTTGCGCGCGAGGAAATCGAGGCGGAGCTGCTCGAAATCGCGGGCGAGGCCGGCGGTGAGCAGCCGCTCCCACTGGTCGCGGGCCTGGATGCGGTTGGCGGCGCCCTGCGCCCAGTCCAGCCCCAGCGCCTCGCCGAGGCGGGTGTAGGCGTTGGTCAGCGCGATGACGTCGAGGCCGAGGCGGCGGCCGAGCGCGGCGATGCCGATGCCGCCATTCAGCTCGAACAGATGGACGATCTTGTCGGCGATCGCCGCGGGCGCGCCCATGTCGACGAGGCGCTTGCGGCGCCCCGCCGCTTCCGAGGCCACCTCGCGGCGCAGCAGGCCGCCGACCACGGCGCCCAATTGCTCGAGACCGGGGGCGAGGTCCTCGACCATCTCGGCGAGCTTGGTCGAGCCCGACGTGTTGCGCAGGATGTCGGCGATGTGGAGCTGGAGCGCCTTGGATGCCTGGTCGAACAATTCGAGGCGGAGCGGCTCGGCGAGGCGGACCGAATCCAGCTCCTCCCAGAAATCCGCCATCTTGAACAGGCGCTCGGCGGCGACGAAGGCGGCGGCGGCCTGGCCGAACGAGGCGCCTTCCTCCTCGGTGAGGGCGAAGATGGCGGTGATGCCGAGGCGGTTGACGAAGCGGTTGGCGATCTTGGTGGCGATGATCTCGCGGCGCAGGCGGTGCTGGAGGATCGCCTCGCGGTGGCGCGCCTGCATCGTTTTGGGGAAGGCATCGAGCAGCTCGGGGGTGAGGGTGGGATCCTCGGTGATCCGCCCCGCCTCGAGCGCGGCCTGAAGCGCCATCTTGGAGGTGGAGAGGACGATGGCGAGCTCGGGCCGGGTGAGGCCGCGATCCTCCTGCGCGCGGCGCATCAATTCCTCGTTCGAGAGCAGGCCCTCGACGGCGCGGTTGAGCCGGCCGCTTTCCTCGAGGATCTCGATCGCGCGCAGGAAAGCGGGCAGCTCGGCCGCGCCGCCGCGCTCGGCGATCGACAAAGCGAGGGTCTGCAGGCGATTGTCCTCGAGCACGATCGCGGCGACCTCGTCGGTCATCTCGGCGAGCAGGAGGTTGCGCTCCTCGAAGCCGAGCCGGCCCTCGGCCATCTCGCGGTTCAAGGGGATCTTGATGTTGACCTCGTTGTCCGAGCAATCGACGCCGGCCGAATTGTCGATGAAATCGGTGTTGCAGCGCCCGCCCGCCTCGCTGAACTCGATGCGGCCTGCCTGGGTGATGGCGAGGTTGGCGCCCTCGCCGATCGCCTTGGCGGCGAGATCGGCGCCGTTGACCCGGATCGCGTCGTTGGCCGGATCGCCGACCTCGGAATGGCTTTCGCCGCGCGCCTTGATGTAGGTGCCGATGCCGCCGAACCAGAGCAGGTCGACCGGCGCGGTGAGGATCGCGGTCATCAAAGTGGCGGGATCGACCGTTTCGCCTTCGAGGCCGAACGAGGCGCGCATCTCGGCCGAGACCGGGATCGCCTTCTGGCTGCGCGGGAAGACGCCGCCGCCCTTCGAGATCAAGGCCTTGTCGTAATCGTCCCACGACGAGCGCGGCAAGGCGAACATCCGCGCCCGCTCCGCCCAGCTCTTCGCCGGATCGGGATCGGGATCGATGAAGATGTGGCGGTGGTCGAAGGCGGCGACGAGGCGGATCGCCTTGGAGAGCAGCATGCCGTTGCCGAACACGTCGCCCGACATGTCGCCGACGCCGGCGACGCGGATCGGATCGGCCTGGACGTCGACGCCGATCTCACGGAAGTGGCGCTGGACCGACACCCAGGCGCCCTTGGCGGTGATGCCCATCGCCTTGTGGTCGTAGCCGTGCGAGCCGCCCGAGGCGAAGGCGTCGCCGAGCCAGAAGCCGCGCTCGAGCGCGAGGGCGTTGGCGACGTCGGAGAAGGTCGCCGTGCCCTTGTCGGCGGCGACGACGAAATAGGGATCGTCGCCGTCGCGGATGACGACGCCGTCGGGATGGACCACCTTGCCCTCGACGATATTGTCGGTGACCGAGAGCAAGGCGCGGATGAAGATCCGGTAGCTCTCGGTGCCTTCGGCGAGCCACGCTTCGCGCTGGGTCGGGGGCGGCAACCGCTTGGGATAGAAACCTCCCTTGGCGCCGGTCGGAACGATGACTGCGTTCTTGACGACCTGCGCCTTCATCAACCCGAGCACTTCGGTGCGGAAATCGTCGCGCCGGTCCGACCAGCGAATGCCGCCGCGCGCGATCGCTCCGGCGCGCAGGTGGATGCCTTCGACGCGCGGCGAATAGACCCAGATCTCCCGCCAGGGGACCGGAGCC
>JBJMTY010000315.1:0-11566 GCA_045811445.1 Allosphingosinicella sp.
GCGCCGCGCGTGGAGGTGTTCTTCGTCCATCCCACCTCCTTCCTCGAACGCTCGCGCTGGAACGCGCCCGTCGACGACAAGGAATCGCAGGACCGGGCGCGGCTGTTCGTGCGGAGCGAGGCGAGCGCCTTCAACGGCGTCGGCGAGGTCTGGGCGCCCAAATACCGGCAGGCGACGTTCGGGGCGTTCCTGACCTCCAAGGCCGACGCGGGCCGGGCGCTCGACTTCGCCTATCGCGACGTCGCCGCCGCGTTCGACGCTTTCCTCGCCCGGGCGCCGGCCGACCGGCCGATCATCCTCGCGGCGCACAGCCAGGGCAGCCTCCACCTCGTCCGCCTGCTCGCCGAGCGGGTGGCGGGGACGCCGCTGGCGAAGCGGATCGTCGCCGTCTACGCGGTGGGCTGGCCGATCTCGACGACGGCGGACCTGCCGCGGCTCGGCCTTCCTCCCTGCGAGGCCGCGGGGCAAAGCGGCTGCATCCTCTCCTGGCAGAGCTTCGGCGAGCCCGCCGACCCGCGCATGATCACCGACGTCTACGACGCCTCGCGCGGCCTCACCGGCGCGGCGCGGGCGGGCTCGCCGATGCTGTGCGTCAACCCGGTGAGCGGCATTCGAGGCGGCGCCGCCCCGGCGCGCGCCAACCGCGGCACGCTGGTCCCGAACGGCGACTTCAGCGACGGCCGGCTGGTCGCGCCCGGCGTCGCGGCGCGCTGCGACGTGCGGGGCTTCCTGCTGATCGGCGACGCGCCGCCGGCGCTGGGCCCCTACGTGCTGCCGGGCCACAATTACCACGTCTACGATTACGCCCTGTTCTGGGCCAACATCCGCGACGACGCGGCCGCGCGGGTGGCGGACTGGGAGCGGAGGCGATGATCGCCGCGTCGCTCGCCGCGTTCCGCGAGGCGCTTCCCGAGGGCGGCCGGCTGATCGGGCTCGACGTCGGGACGAAGACGATCGGCGTCGCGCTCTGCGACGGGCAATGGACGATCGCCACGCCGGCGCTGTTGATCCGCCGCGGCAAGTTCACCGCCGACCTCGCGAGGCTGCGCGCGCTCGCGGCGGCCGAGCGGGCGACGGGGATCGTGCTCGGCCTGCCGCTCAACCTCGACGGCAGCGACAGCCCGCGCACCCAATCGGTCCGCGCCTTCGCCCGCAACCTCGCGCCGCTCGGCCTGCCGGTCCTGCTCTGGGACGAGCGCTGGTCGACCCAGGCCGTCACCCGCGCCCTGCTCGAGGCCGACGCCAGCCGCGCGCGCCGCGCCGAGCTCGTCGACAAGATGGCGGCGGCCTACATCCTGCAAGGGGCGATCGACGCCCTCGCCATGGCCTAGGATCCGTACGGACCCTAAGAGGCGGGCGCCCGGCGGAACCAGCCGGTCACGGCGTGGCGCGGGCGCGGCGCGAACGGCGCGACCAGGCCGACGCTGTGGCGCTTGGGCACGGCGAACAGGTTGAGCGCGTTCATCCGCGGCGCGAGACCGTGCTCGACGTCGCCGGCCTCATCGTGGAACAGCAGCATCCCGCCCCATTCGGGCCGCCAGACCGGCGTCAGGTTGAAGACGTAGGCGGCGAACCGGCCGCCCTCGTCCTCACGGTCGTTGTGGACGGTGAGGAAATGGCCGGGCGCGTAGCGCGTCGCCTGCGCCTGGGCGAAGCCGATCCCGGCCGCGCCGGTCACCGCGCGCACCAGGCCGAGCACCGCCTCGCTCGACAGGAAGCGGGCGAAGGCGCCGAGGCTCGTCGCCGCCTCGGCTTCGGCCATGACGCCGGCCGCGCCGATGAGGTCGATGCGCTCGTAGAGATAATGGAGCGCCTTGCCCTCGCCCGGCGCGGCGAGCTTGTCGAGCGCCTGGCGCTGCGCCGCGCTCATCGCCGCGCGGACTTCAGGGTCGAACGCGAGGATGCGATCCACGCCGGCGCGGAGCGCGAGCGTCCATTCGCTGCGCGACTCGATGTCGGCGCGGAGGCGCTCGGCGCCGGCGGCGTCGAGGAACGGCGCGATCTGGACCCAGCCCTGCGCCCGATAGGCGTGGGCGAGGCGGTCGGGGTCGATGCCGGGGTCGAGTGAGAGAAGAGGCGCGTTCATCACACGCTTCAGCACCACGCCGCGAGGCGCCGCGTCAAGCGCCGCCGGTCCGGTCCGGTCGCTTGACCGGCGGCCCTCCTCGTCTAGACGGAAAGCCGATGCGCCCGTTCCCGCACCGCCATCTGCTCGGCATCGAGGCCCTGGCGGCCGAGGATGTCCTGTTCCTGCTCGACGAGGCGGAGCCGTGGATCGGCTTCAACCGCGGCGCGCGCAAGGCGGACGACCGGCTCGCCGGCCTCACCCAGTTCAACGTCTTCTTCGAGAATTCGACCCGCACCCTCTTCTCGTTCGAGGTGGCCGGGAAAAGGCTGGGGGCGCAGGTCTCGAATTTCCACACCGCCGGCTCCAGCGTCCACAAGGGCGAGACGCTGATCGACACCGCGCTGACGCTCAATGCGATGCAGCCCGACGTGATGGTGATCCGCCACGGCGAGACCGGCGCGCCGCACCAGGTGGCGGACGTGGTGGACTGCCCCGTCGTCAACGCCGGCGACGGCACCGGCGAGCATCCGACCCAGGCGCTGCTCGACGCGCTGACCATGCGGCGGCGGCTGGGGCGGATCGAGGGGCTCAAGGTGGCGATTTGCGGCGACGTGCGCCACAGCCGCGTCGCCGGCTCCAACTTGAAGCTGCTGGCGAAGCTGGGCGCCGAGGTGCGGGTGGTCGGACCGCCTGCCTTGCTGCCCGAAGCAGCGGACGGAATCGCCTCGTTCACCGATCTCGACGAGGGCATAGCGGGCTGCGACGTGGTGATGATGCTCAGGATCCAGCGCGAGCGCCTGGAGGCAAGCGTGTCGGGCACCCTCGCCGATTTCGCCGCCCGCTACGGCCTCACCCGCGCGCGGCTCGACCGCGCCGCGCCGAACGCCTTGGTCATGCACCCGGGGCCGATGAACCGGGGCGTCGAGATCGAGGGCGCTCTCGCCGACGACCCGACGCGCTCGGCGGTGACGGAGCAGGTCGAGATGGGCGTAGCGGTGCGGATGGCGGTGCTCGACGTGCTGACGAGGGAGCGGCGGGACTAACTCCTCCCCGGAACGGGGAGGGGGACCGCCGGCGAAGCCGGTGGTGGAGGGGTCCCACCGCTCAGCCGCATCTGTGTCGGGCCCCCTCCACCAGCCTACGGCGGGTCCCCCTCCCCGTTCCGGGGAGGAGCGAATTAGGTCGGTGGCGGCGTGGAGGCGGTCCTCACGTTCCAACGGCCCCCGGATGCTCCCTAGACGGCGGTGAGGCGGCGCTCGAGCAAGGCGACGATCTCCGCCTGCTGGGCCTTGGCCTCGCGGGAGCCGCTGCCGCCGCGCCCGGTCTGGCGCGTGGCCAGCATGAGCGGCGTCGACCCGCTGCCATTCTCGCGGCGCGCGTCGGCGCCGCCGTCGAGGAGCGCGCGCACGGCCGCCGCGCAGCGCCCCCGGACCGCACGGTGCAGGGGCGTCACGCCGCCGCAATCGGGGGCGTTCGGATCCGCGCCCGCTTCGATCAGCGCTGCGATGACGGCGGACTGCGCCTCCGGATCCCATCTCGGCGCCTGCGGATTGCCGTCGGCGGCATAATGGAGCGGCGTCGCCCCGCGCCGGTTGGTCGCGGAGACGGGGGCGCCGAGGCCGATCAGCCTGCGCGCGAGATCGGCGCGATAGGCCGCCGCCGCGACGTGGAGCGCCGTGTCGCCGGCATAGAGATGGTGATCGATCGCGCCCAGGAAATTGTCGGCGGCCCGCGCCCGTGTCGCGCCCTCCTTCAGGGCCGAGCGGGCGAGCGCGGGCGTGGCCGCCAGCAGGTCGGCGAGGGCCGCGTCGTCCGCGGACGCGATCCGATCCATCAGGCGCCGAAGTGCAAAGTCGTCGGCCATCTTGTCGCCCCCGCCTTCCGAAGAAAGCGTATCGGGCAGAACGGCCGTTTTCGCCAGCTTGCGCTACGCCCGCGGCGCGCCTCCCATCGCCTTGTAGAGGTCGATCGCGGCGTCGAGGCGGTCCTGGCGGGCGATGGCCTGGGCGTCCTCGAGGTCGAGCAGGCCGCGCTCGGCGTCGAGCAGGGTCTGGAGATCGGCGGCGCCCTCGACATATTGGGCGCGGGCGAGCTTGGCGGTGCGGCGCGCATCCTCGATCGAGGCGGCGAGCAGCTCGACGCGGCGGCCCGATTCGTCGACGGCGGTGAGCGCGTCCTCGCCTTCGCGCACGGCGGTCAGCAGAGTGGCGCGGTAGGTCTCGACCGCTTCCATCTGGACGCCGCGCGCCGTCATCAGCTCGCCGCGCAGGCGGCCGCCCTCGAAGATCGGCGCGATGAGGCTGCCGGCGGCGGAGAGGACGAAGGACAGCGGCCCGCCCGTCAGCGCGCTTTCGCCAAGGCCCCGGGCGGAGAGGCGGATCGAGGGGAGGAAAGCGGCGCGGGCGCGGTCCACATCGCCTTCGGCGGCGGTGATGCCCGCCTCGGCGGCGCGGATGTCGGGGCGGCGGACCAGCAGCTCGCCGGGCTGGACCGGCTGGAACGAGGGCAGAGCGAAGTGCGAGAGGTCGCCCTCGGCGATCCGGAAGAGCGGCGCTTCCTCGCCGACCAATACGGCCAGCGCGTTGCGGGCATGCTCGCGCGCCTCGACCATTTGAGAGCGGTCGGCCTCGTAGCGGCGTACCTCGATGGTCTGCAGGCCCGAATCGACCCGCGTGGCGGCGCCTTCCTTGACCCGGATGAGGATGATCCGCTCGAGCTCGCGGGCGTTGGCGAGCGCGCGATCGAGCACGGCGAGCCGGTCGGTGAGCGCCGCATGGGCGACATAGGCGCGGGCGACGTCCGTCTCGACGGCGAGGCCGACGGCGTCGGCGTTGAAGGCGGCGGAGGCGAGGCGGGCGCGGGCGGCGCGCTTGCCGGCGCGGCCCGCGCCGAACAGATCGAGGTCCCAGGCGATGTCGAGCCCGGCGCCGGCGCTGTGCGTGACGACCGGCCTGGCGAGGCCGCCGGCGCTGGTGCGCACGATGCCGGGCGCGGCGGAAAGGCCGAGGCTCGGCGCGAGCGCGGAGCGGGCGACGCCGAGCTGGCCGCGCGCCTGGACGATACGGGCGCGGGCGATGGCGATGTCGGTATTGGCGGCGCGGGCCCGGGCGATCAGCCGGTCGAGCTCGGGCGAGGCGAAGGCGGTCCAGGCTTCGGCGAGCGGGCGGGCGCCGGCGCCCGGCGCGGCGGCGCCCCATTCCTGCGACAGAATCGACGGCGCAACGGCGAGCCGCGGCACCGGCGGCGAAGCGCAGCCGGCGAGGCCGAGGACGGCGGCGAGCGCCGCGGGCGTGGAGGGTCGCACCATGAGCCGCGGCATAAGCGAAGCGCGGTTAACGAACTCCCCATGATGATCGCCGCCTTAACCCCGCTTTGAGGATTGGCGCGTAGGGCGGCTTCTCGACGACCCCCGGCTTGTTCGAAGGACTCATGGCGACGCTGCTTTTCCGTCAGGAAGTGATCGATGCGGGACGGGACCGGCTGACCGGCACCGTCGTCGCCGCGACTCCGCCCGGCTCGCGCGTCTACACCGCGATCCTTGCCGGCGTGGCGGCGGCGCTGATCGCTCTGCTCTGCCTCGGCCAATATGCGACGCGGGTGACGGTGAAAGGGCTGGTCGCCAACGGGGGCGGCATCGCCCGCGTCCATCCGCCCGCCGCCGCGGAAGTCCAGGCGGTCCACGTCACCGAAGGCCAGCAGGTCGCGCGCGGCGCCCCTCTGGTCACCGTCTCCCTCACCCAGGGCCGCGACGCGGGCGGCGAAGGCGTCGCCAGCCGCCTCGCCGAGATCGACCGGCAGGACCGCGAGCTCGCCCGCCAGCAGGGCCTCGCCTCGAGCCTCGGCAGCTCCGACACCAACGGCCTTCTTCAGCAGAAAGCCGGCCTCGAGGAATCGATCGTCTCGATGCAGCGGCAGAGCGGCTTCGTCGCCGGCCAGATCCGCTTGGCCCAGTCCGACACGGCGCGCACGGTGCGGCTGGCCAAGGAAGGCGCGGGCACCCAGCGGCAGGTCGAAGCGAGCCGCGCCGCCTTGCTCGCCCTCCAGCTCGACCTCGAGCGGCTGAACGAGCGGCTGGCCAGCCAGCGCGAGACCCTGCGCGGCCTCGACGCCCAGATCGCCTCGCGCCGCATCGCCGCCGAGCAGTCCCAGTCCGAGGTGGCCGGCCAGCGCGCCGCGCTCGCCGAGCAGCGCGCGCAATTGCTCCGCCAGGACCGGCTCACCCTCACCGCGCCGGTGGCGGGGATCGTCGGCGACGTCGGCGCGCGGCCGGGCCAGCATGCCGAGCCCGACAGCTCCTTGGTCAGCGTCGTGCCGGGCAGCAACCTTGTCGAGGTCCAGCTCTACGCCCCCTCGCGCGCGATCGGCTTCGTCAAGCCGGGCCAGGACGTCCGCCTGATGTTCGACGCCTTCCCCTACCAGAAATACGGCGCCGGCCACGGAACGGTGACCTGGGTTTCCGACGTGCCCACCGACCCCGCCTCGCTCGACCAGAATCTCGGCATCACCGAGCCCGTTTTCCGCATCCGCGTCGCGATCGACGCGGGCGGCCTCAAGGGGCCCGCCGCCCAGCACCCGCTACGGCCGGGCATGACGCTCACCGCCAATCTGCTGCTCGAGCGGCGCCGGCTTTGGGAAGTGTTCCTCGACCCCGTGCTCAGGGCGCTGAAGCAATGAGCGCGATCGACTGGCCCTGGCTCAATCGCACCCGGCCGATGCTGCAATCGGAGGCGGCGGAATGCGGCCTCGCCTGCCTCGCCATGGTCGCGGCCCATTACGGCCACCGCGTCAATGTCGGCGGGCTGAGGCGCCGCTTCCCGACCTCGATGAAGGGCGCGACGCTCGCCGAGCTGATCAACGTCGCCTCCGAGCTGGAGCTGGCGCCGCGCGCGCTGCGCCTCGAGCTCGACGAGCTCGACAAGCTGCAGACGCCCGCCATCCTGCACTGGGACCTCAACCATTTCGTCGTCCTCGAGAAATATTCGCGCGGCAAGGCGACTTTGCTCGATCCCGCCAGCGGCCGCCGCGTCGTCGGCCCGGAGGAATTGAACCGCCACTTCACCGGCGTCGCGCTCGAGCTGATTCCGACCGCCTCGTTCAAGCCGGTCGACGCGCGCGTCCACACCCGGATGCGCGATCTGTGGTCGAAGCTGGTCAATTATCGCGGCGCCTTCGTGCAGGTGATCACTTTGTCGCTGCTGCTCGAGATCACCACGCTCGCCCTTCCCTTCTTCATGCAGCTCACCATCGACGAGGCAATCGGGCAGAGCGACGCGAATCTGCTCGCTCTGCTCGTGATCGGCTTTGGCCTCGTCTATGCGCTGAGCCAGGTAGTCCAGGCGCTGCGCTCGTGGGTGGTGCTGACCTTGGGCCAGTCCATCTCCTTCCAGCTCGCCGGCAACGTCTTCCGCCATTTGATGCGGCTGCCGATGAACTATTTCGAGAGCCGCCATGTCGGCGACCTGATGAGCCGGATGGGCTCCACGCAGCCGATCCAGTCGATCCTCGCCGAAGGCGTGGTGAGCGCCTTGGTCGACGCGGTGCTGGCGGTGATGACGCTGGCGGTGATGGCGCTGATCAGCGTGCCGTTGATGCTCGTCGTCGCCGCCGCGACCTTCGTCTACATCCTCTTCCGCCTCGCCATCTACCCGCCGCTGCGCCGCCGGACCGAGGAGGAGATCGTCGCCCGCGCCTATGAGGAAACCTACCTCATCGAGAGCATCCGGGCGATGCGGGCGATCAAGCTCCACGTCCACGAGGCGATGCGCGAGAATGGCTGGCGCAACAAATATGCCGACGTCGTCTCGGCCGGCTACCGCACCCGCATCTACAAGATCCTCACCAAGCTGGTCGAAGGCCTGCTTCTCTCCGGCCAGTTCCTGCTCACCGTCTGGCTCGCCGCCAGCCTGGTGATGGCCGACCGGATGACGATCGGCCTGATGCTCGCCTTCCTCGCCTACCGTTCCTCGTTCATGTCGAGCGCGACGGCGCTGATCGACCATGCCGAGCGCTGGCGGCTGATCTCGGTCCATCTCGAGCGCCTGTCCGACATCGTCGCCGAGCCGCGCGAGCAGCTCGCCCCCGCCGTGCCGCGCACCATCGTGCTGCCGCCGCCGGCGATCCGCGCCGAGCATCTCCATTTCGCCTACGGCCCCAACGACCCGCCGATCCTCAAGGACATGGCGTTCGAGATCCCCTCGGGGAGCTATGTCGCCATCGTCGGCGCGTCGGGCACCGGCAAGACCACCCTGATGCGGATCATGCTCGGGCTGCTCCAGCCGAGCTCGGGCAAGATGCTGGTCGACGGCAAGCCGGTGACGCCGGCCACCACCGCGGCCTGGCGCCAGCGCATCGCCGCCGTCCTGCAGGACGACCAGTTGCTGACCGGCACGCTCGCCGACAATATCAGCTTCTTCGACCCCCGCCCCGACGATGCGCGGATCGAGACGGCGGCGCGGCTCGCCCGCATCCACGACACGATCATGGACATGCCGATGGCCTATCAGAGCCTGATCGGCGACATGGGCGCGGCTTTGTCCTCGGGCCAGCGCCAGCGGGTGATGCTCGCCCGCGCCCTCTATCGCGACCCCGACGCTTTGTTCCTCGACGAAGGCACCGCCAATCTCGACGAGGAGAATGAGCTGGCGATCGCCGACACGATCGCGCAGCTGCCGATCACGCGGATCATCGTCTCCCACCGCCCGATCCTGGTCGAGCGCGCCCAGTTCGTGCTGCGGCTGTTCGAGGGCAAGCTGGTCCGCGAGGAGCGGCCGAGCGGCGGCTCGGCGTGGGACCGGCTGCGGACGCTGGCGCCGGAGCTGAAGCGGCAATAGGGGTCGCGAGGACGTGCGCACCCGTCGTGCCGGACGTGAAGCGGTAGTAACCGTCATGCCAGCGAAGGCTGGCATCCATGCTGACGCCGTGGTCGGCTCCGAGTCCGCATGGGCCCCAGCCTTCGGGTTCCCATCGAAGTATTACTTCGATGGGGTCCCTCCTGGGGCGACGGTCTAGGCGATCGAGCCGGTCGAGGTGCGCGTCTTGACCTCGATCTCCACCGTGGTCTCCATGCGGTGGACGGGCAGGCGCTTGCCGAGGCGCGGGTCGAGGAAATCCTTGAGCAAAGGCGGGCGGGCGGCGCGGAAATAGAAAGCGGCGTCTTCCATCACCGATTCGTTGGCGGCGATCTGGAGCTCGTCCTTGCGCGTGACGATCTGCACCACCGCGGGGGCGTGGGTGACGCCGGCGGCGAGAAGGGTGTAGGCGCGGTGATAGCCGTTCTGGAGCAGCAGCCGCCCGTCGCTCTTCACCACCGAGACGAAGTTCGAGCCGAAGCCGACCGGGAAAGCGAGGACGTGGGTCGCCGGCCCGAAGGTGGCGAGGCCCGGCACCTGGGCGGGCATCAGCACGCGCGCGTGGTGGAGGCGGAAGTCGGTCGAATCGGAGGTGAACAGCCAGCGGTCGCGGCCGAGCTTGCGGACCCGCGCCGGCGGCAGGTCCCGCTCGGTCGGCAGGCAGAAGCGGAACAGGGCCTCGGGCGTCGGGTCGCCGCCGAGGCGGTCGCGGAGCGTGCCCGAGAAGCCGGCGCTGACGCTCGACTGCGAGACGATCAATTTCTCCAGCTCGACCATGCGGATGTCGACCGGCAGAGTGTCGTAGGTGTCGCGGAAATAGGGATAGGCCTTGAGCGCCTTGGCCAGCGGCCGCATCGCCTTGGGCAAAGGCAGGCATTGCGCGGCGTCGGCGATGCCCGCTTCCTCCTGCTCGAGCGCGTGGAACAGGTCGTTGGCGGCGCGCCATTCCTCGGCGAGGAGGCGCGGCGCGACGGCGGCGCCGCCGACCACCTTCTCGCGGACGAAATCGAGATAGTCGGTGAGGTGCGGCTGGCCGAGCAGCCAGACCAGCTCCTCGTGCCCCGCCGCGGCGGAGGCTTCGCCGCCGAGGGCGAGCTGGGACGCGCTTTTCTTCATGCCGGTGCCGCTTCCTCGTCGCTCAAAATGAAAGGCCGGGCGGAGGATATCCGCCCGGCCCTTGCAACGCCGTTAAAGCTTCGCCGGTTTGGCTCAGCAGCCGTGACGGCGCGACTTGGTGCCGCAGCCGCGCGACTTGGTGCCGCGCGAGCCGCAGCCCTTGGACTTCGAGCCCTTCGACTTCGAGCCCTTGCCGCCGCACGGGGGCTTGCTGGGCTTGCCGCAGCCGCCGGCGCCGTAGACGAAACCCAGTTCCTGGTTGGTAAGATCACGCATGGTCGTTCCTCCTGTTCGAAGCTTCGAAACGACGTCCGAAAATTGGGGTGGGGAGCGTCGTGAGGGTCAGCTTGCGAAAAGCGCGGCGAACTTCCAGTGGGCAAAACAGGCTGTCCCGAATGGGGACGCGGGGCATCAAGTTGCTAAGCGGCGGCGCGGGCCGTTAAGGGTGCGCAATGAGCCTCCCTCCCCTGCTCGGCCGGCTGCGGCTCCCCGTCATCGGCGCCCCCTTGTTCATCGTCTCCAATCCGGAGCTGGTCATCGCGCAGTGCCAGGCGGGGATCGTGGGCTCGTTTCCGGCGCTCAACGCGCGGCCGCAAAGCCGGCTCGACGAATGGCTGCACCGCATCACCGAGGCGCTCGCCGCCTGGGACCGCGCGCACCCCGAGACGCCGGCGGCGCCGTTCGCGGTCAACCAGATCGTCCACCGCTCGAACGACCGGCTCGAGGCGGACATGGCGACCTGCGCGAAATGGCGGGTGCCGATCGTCATCACCTCGCTGGGCGCGATGGTGGAGGTCAACCAGGGCGTCCACGCCTGGGGCGGAATCACCCTCCACGACATCATCCACGACCGCTTCGCCCGCAAGGCGGTGGAGAAAGGCGCGGACGGGCTGATCGCGGTCTCAGCCGGCGCGGGCGGGCACGCCAGCACGCTGTCGCCCTTCGCGCTCGTCCAGGAGATCCGGCAATGGTTCGACGGGCCGCTGTGCCTGTCCGGCGCCATCGCCAACGGTGGCGCGATCCTCGCCGCGCAGGCGATGGGGGCCGACCTCGCCTACATCGGCTCGCCGTTCATCGCGACGGAAGAGGCGAATGCGTCCCCCGAATACAAGCAAGGCATCGTCGAGGGGTGCGCGACCGACATCGTCTATTCGAGCCTCTTCACCGGCGTCCACGGCAATTACCTGCGCCAGTCGATCGCCGCCGCGGGCATGGACCCGGACAATCTCCCCGAAGGCGATTTGAAGACGATGAACTTCGCCGGCGGCGAAGGCGCCAAGAAGGCCTGGCGCGACATCTGGGGCTCCGGCCAGGGCATCGGCGCGGTCGACAAGGTGCAAGGCGCCGGCGCCTATGTGGCGCAACTCGCGCGCGAATATGAGGCGGCGAAGGCGAGGCTGCAGTCCCTCTAGTGCCTCCCCATCGCAGATGGGGAGGGGGACCACCCGTAGGGTGGTGGAGGGGTGGCCGAACGCAGCACCCGCCGTCGAGCGCCTGATCCTCGGACTCGGGAGACCTGTTCCCCTCCACCACC
>JBJMTY010000316.1:0-18996 GCA_045811445.1 Allosphingosinicella sp.
GAATAGAAATCGACGTTCGGATAGAGCTTCTTCTCGATGAAATATTCGTCGTTGAGGGCGATATGCTCGAGCTCGCGGGCGACGTCGAACACCGGGTCGGTGACGCCCATTTCCTTGAGCACCTGCTCGGCGATCTTCTGCATCACCTTCGCGCGCGGATCGTAATTCTTGTAGACGCGGTGGCCGAAGCCCATCAGCCGGAACGGGTCGTCCTTGTCCTTGGCGCGGGCGATGAACTCGGGGATGCGCTTGGGATCGCCGATCTCGCGCAGCATGTTGAGCGCCGCCTCGTTGGCGCCGCCATGGGCCGGCCCCCACAGGCAGGCGATGCCGGCGGCGATGCAGGCGAACGGGTTGGCGCCCGACGAGCCGGCGAGGCGCACGGTTGAGGTCGAGGCGTTCTGCTCATGGTCGGCGTGGAGGATGAAGATGGTCCGCATCGCCTGCTCGACCACCGGGTTCACCTCGTAGCGCTCGGCGGGCACGCCGAAGGTCATGCGCAGGAAGTTGCCGGTGTAGCTGAGGTCGTTCTGCGGGTAGAGGAAGGGCTGGCCGATCGAATATTTGAAGGCCATCGCGGCGATGGTCGGCATCTTGGCGATCAGCCGGTGCGAGGCGATCATCCGTTGCTTGGGATCGGTGATGTCGGTCGAATCGTGGTAGAAGGCGCTGAGCGCGCCGACCACGCCGCACATGATCGCCATCGGATGGGCGTCGCGCCGGAAGCCCCGGTAGAAGGTGGCGAGCTGCTCGTGCAGCATGGTGTGGCGCGAGATCGTGTAGGTGAAGCGCTCCAGCTCGTCCTTGCTCGGCAATTCGCCGTTCAGCAGCAGATACGAAACTTCCATGAAGGTCGATTTCTCGGCGAGCTGGTCGATCGGATAGCCGCGGTGGAGGAGGATGCCCTCGTCGCCGTCGATATAGGTGATCGCGCTCTCGCAGGCGGCGGTCGAGGTGAAGCCGGGGTCGTAGGTGAAGGCGCCGGTCTGGGCGTAGAGCTTGCGGATGTCGATCACGTCGGGCCCGACCGAGCCGTGCCGCACCGGGAAACCGGTGTCCGTGCCGCCGAGCGCGAGAATCGCCTGATCGTCCGCCATCATGTCATCCTTCAGCTTCCATCCGGTCCGCGATCCGGGCGAGGCTTTCCTCGCGCCCGAGCAGGACCAGCACATCGAAAATGCCGGGCGAGGTCGCTCGTCCGGTCAGCGCGGCGCGGAGCGGCTGGGCGATCTGGCCGAGCTTCACGCCCGCCGTCTCCGCCACGCCGCGCACCGCCGCCTCTGTCGCCGCCGCCGTCCATTCGTCAAGCGCCGTAAGAACCGCATAAGCGCGGGTCAAAAGCCGCGGCGCATCGCCCGAAACCAGCTGCTCGGCCTTCTCGTCGAAGTCGAGCGGCCGCGACCGGAACAAAAACGTAGCCGATTCAGCGAGTTCGTTGAGGTTCTTAGCGCGCGGCTTTAACTCCGGCATGGCCCGGACCAGCAGCGCGATGTTATCGCTCGAAACCTCGCTGCGCAGCACTTTCGCTAACTTTGGGGCAATCAGCCCGGCCAGCCGCCCGTCGCTCGCCTCGCGAATGTAATGGCCATTGAGATTGTCCAGCTTCTTGAAGTCGAACCGGGCAGCGGAGCGGCCCACGTTCGCCAGGTCGAACCAGCGCACGGCGTCCTCGCGGGAGATGATCTCGTCGTCGCCATGCCCCCAGCCGAGGCGCAGGAGGTAGTTGGACAAGGCCTCCGGGAGATAGCCGGCGGCTTCATAATCCATCACCCCGGTCGCGCCGTGGCGCTTCGACATCTTGGCGCCGTCGGGGCCGTGGATGAGGGGAACGTGGGCGTAGACCGGCTCCGGCCAGCCCATCGCCCTGACGATGCCGAGCTGGCGGAAGGCGTTGTTCAAATGATCATCGCCGCGAATGACGTGGGTGACGCCCATGTCGTGGTCGTCGACCACCACCGCCAGCATGTAGGTCGGCGTGCCGTCCGAGCGCAGCAGCACCATGTCGTCCAGCTCGGCGTTGCTCACCGTCACCCGGCCCTGCACCGCGTCCTCGATGATCGTCTCGCCCTCGCGCGGCGCCTTGAGGCGGACGACGAAGGGCGCGTCGGCGGGGCCGTCGCCGCGGTCGCGCCACGGGCTCTCGACCCGGTAGGGGCGGCGCTCGGCCTGGGCGCGGGCGCGGCCGGCGGCCAGTTCCTCCGCGCTCATCCAGCAGCGATAGGCGTGGCCGCGCGCGAGCAGGTCGTTCGCCACCTCGGCGTGGCGGGCGGCGAATTGCGACTGGTAATATTCGTGCCCGTCCCAATCGAGCTCGAGCCAGCGCATCCCTTCGAGGATCGCCTCGATCGCCGCGTCGGTCGAGCGCGCCTGGTCGGTATCCTCGATCCGCAGCAGGAACCTGCCGCCGTGGCGGCGGGCGAACAGCCAGTTGAACAAGGCCGTCCGCGCCCCGCCGATATGGAGGAAGCCGGTCGGCGAAGGCGCGAAGCGGGTGACGACCGCGCGGGGTTCGATGGCGCTCAAGCGCGGATCTCCAAGGGTGCGGCGAAGCGCCGGCCGGTGACGGCTTGCGCCCCTAGCATAGCGGATCGGCCGCCACAAAGGGGGCCGAGGCGCCGGGGTTTTCCCGGTGCGCACGCCCGCGGCCCGCCGTTTCCGCGCCCGGGGGCGGGGAACGACCCTTAGGGATTCACGACGACGGGGATCGGGTCTTGTCCCGAGTTCGATCCCCCCGCCCGCCCGCTACGCCTCGAGGATCGGACCAGGGCTGCGGGGAAATTGCTATGCACGACGGCGCGATCGCACTCACTCTCCTGCTCGCGGGAGCGCCGGCCCCGGCGCCGGCGGCCGAGCCCGCCGTCGCGGCGGAGGCGGCCCCGCAAGGCGAGAGCCAGGAGCTCAAGGAGCTGCGCGCCCGGGTCGACGCGCTCGAGGCCGAGCTGCGCGGCCGCAGGGAGCAGGAGCAGGCCCAGGCCGCCGCCGCGCCGCCGCCCGCGGCGCGCCCGCCCAATCCGGGCAATCACAGCCTCGAGCTGTACGGCTTCGCCCAGGTCGATGCGATCCAGGACTTCAAGCGGGTCAATCCCGATTGGGACGCGACCTTGCGGCCGTCCCGCATCCCGACCACCGAAGGCGAGTTCGGCAGCGACGGCCAGAGCGTGTTCAGCGCCCGCCAGTCGCGGCTCGGCGCCAAGGCGAGCGGCGAGATCGGCGGCAAGCCCTATGAGGCCAAGGTCGAGTTCGACCTCTACGGCGTCGGCGTCGACGCCGGCCAGACCACCATCCGCCTCCGCCACGCCTACGGCCGCTGGGGCCCGTTCCTCGCCGGCCAGACCAACACCTTGTTCATGGACGGCGACATCTTCCCGAACACGGTCGATTATTGGGGCCCGGCCGGCATGGCGTTCGTGCGCAACCCGCAGCTCCGCTTCTACCTGGTCGACAGCCCAGAATGGAAGTTCGCGGTCGCCCTCGAGCATCCGAGCGACGACATCGATCCCGGCCAGATCCGCCTGGTCGATCCCGAGCTCGCCACCAATCTGCATTCCAACGAAGAGCTGCCCGACCTCACCATGATGGCCCGTTACCAGGGCGATTGGGGCCATATCCAGCTCGCCGGCCTTGCTCGCAAGATCGGCTACGACACCCACGGCACGCCCGACAACAAGCCGGCCGGCAGTGAATTCGGTTGGGGCCTCGACCTCACCGGCGTCGCCAAATGGAGCCTCGCCACCTTCCGGCTCGGCGTCGTCTACGGCGAGGGCATCGCCACCTACATGAACGACGGCGGCATGGACCTCGCGCCGCGCGCCGCGCTCGTCCCGACGCCGCCCATCTTCCCGCCGCCGCCGAGCCCGCCGCTCAACGAACTGGTCTCGGCCCGCGCCGTGCCTTTGCTCGGCATCAGCGCCTATGTCGACCTGCAATGGACCCCGCACTGGACGTCGGCGATCGGCTACAGCTTCACCGAGGTCAACAACACCAACTTCCAGGACGGCACCGCCTTCCACAAGGGCGAATATGCCTCGGCCAACCTGCTGTGGGCGCCCGATCCGCGGCTGCTCACCGGCCTCGAGGTGCTGTGGGGCCGCCGCACCGACAATAACGGCAACCAGGGCGACGACGTCCGCGCCCAATTCTCCTTCAAGGTCTCCTTCTCGTCGAAGGACCTGTGGGGAGGCTGATCCAGCCCGCGCAATTGAGGAAGTGACCATGAACGACATGACGCTCAGCCGCCGCGCGATCATGACCGGCCTCGCCGCCGGAGCGGTCGCCTACGGGAGCGGCGCCTTTCCCGCCGAGCTGGCGGCGCCTGCCTTCGGCCAGGCCCGCCGCGGCAGCGCGCTCGGCGACGCCCGCGTCGACGCCGCGGTGAAGGCCGCCTACGACCGCTACCGCGCGCTCCAGGAAGGCAAGAATGCCGACTACATCCCGGCGCTCGCCGCGGTGCCGTCCACCTATTTCGGCGTCGCCCTCGTCGGCGCCGACGGCAAGGTCCACGAGATCGGCGATTCGCAGCAGCTCTTCTCGATCCAGTCGGTCTCGAAGCCGTTCACGGCCGCCTTGGTCATGCAGGAATCGGGCGACGAGGCGATCGTCAACTCGGTCGGGGTCGACGCCACCGGCCAGGTGTTCAACTCGATCACCGCCGTCGAGCAATCGCGCGGCAAGGAGATGAACCCGCTAGTCAACCCCGGTGCCATCGCCACCGTCGGCAACGTCAAGGGCGCCTCGCCCGACGAGGTGTGGAACAAGATCCTCGGCATCCATTCGGACCTTGCCGGCCGCCAGCTCAGCGTGAACCAGGAAGTCTACAAATCGGAAAGCGACTCCAACCAGCGCAACCGCGCGATCAGCGCCTTGATGTCGGCCTATGAGCGCTTCCCGATGGACCCCGCCGTGGCGGTCGACCTCTACACCCGCCAATGCTCGATCAACGTCTCGGCCCGCGACCTCGCCGTGATGGGCGCGACTTTGGCGTTCGGCGGCCGCAACCCGATCACCAAGAAGCAGGTGATAGACCGCCAGCACGTGCCCGGCGTGCTCGCCATCATGGCGACCGCCGGCCTCTATGACGACAGCGGCAAGTGGCTGTTCAGGACCGGCCTGCCCGCCAAGAGCGGCGTCGGCGGCGGCATCGTGGGAGTCGCGCCCGGCAAGTTCGGCATCGGCACGTTCGCGCCGCCGCTCGACGCCGCCGGCAACAGCGTGCGCGGCCAGCGCGCCATCGCCGACATCGTCCAGGCCCTCGACGCCAACCCCTACGCCCAGTTCGGCTGAGCCGCGACATGGGCGGGGGAAGGCATTTCAAGGCGGCGCTCGCGTTCGCGCTCCTCGCCGGCGCGGCGCCCGCCGGGGCCGAGCCCTATCTGTTCAACGATTCCCACTTCCATCTCACCAACTACGTCCAGGAAGGCCTCACCGCCCGCCAATATGTCGACATGATGGGCACGACGGTGAAACGCTCGACCCTGTTCGGCATCCCGTTGCAGCAGACCTGGTCCTACGGCAATTCGGGCGATTTCGCGCCGACCTACTATCTCCAGTCCGACGCGCCGCTTTATTATTACTCGTTCACCGACGCGGTGATCGCCGAGGAATATCTCGCTCTGCCGGCGAAGGACCGCGCCCGGCTCGATCCGATGATCACCGGCTTCAACCCCACCGACATGTACGGCGCCGACCATATCCGCCGCGTCCTCAAGACCTTCCCCGGCGTGTTCAGCGGCATCGGCGAATTCTCGATCCACAAGGAGTTCGTCTCCAGCAAGGTGAGCGGCGACACGGCGAGCCTCACCAACCCCGCGCTCGACCGCATCCTCGATCTCGCCGCCGAGGCGGGGCTGGTCGTCATCCTCCACTGCGACATCGACATGCCGCTGACCAAGGGCAAGGCGCTGCCGCTCTATTTCACCCAGATGCGCGATTTGCTGCTGCGTCATCCGGGCGCGACGATCATCTGGGCGCATACCGGCCTCGGCCGCATCGTCCATCCCGCGCCGGTCCAGGCCAGCATCGACAAGGACGAGCGCTCGCCGCGGCACCTCGAATTGCTCAAGGTGCTGCTCGATGATCCGCGCCTCTCCCACGTCTATTTCGACATTTCGTGGGACGAGGTCGCCAAATATGCCGTCTCCTCGCCCGAGGTGGCGGCGCAGGTCGCGGCGATGTTCGATCGCTATCCGACCCGCTTCCTGTTCGGCACCGACAATGTCGCCCCGCCCGACCTCGCCACCGACGTCAAGGTGTTCCGGATGTGGGACCCGGTCTTCGCGGCGATCCGGCCCGACACCAAGGCCGCCATCGCCATGGGCAATTACGAGCGCCTGTTCGACGCCGCCCGCATCAAGGTGCGGCAATGGGAGAAAGCCAATGTCCCGCGCTAGCCGCCTCGCCTGGCTGCTGGCCGCAGCCGCCTGGGCCTCGCCCGCCTTCGCGCAGGAATCGGCGCCGCCCGCGCCCGACGATCGCGCCGCGGCCGAGGCGGAGCTGCACGCGCTGCAGGCGACAAAAGAAGAGATGCAGCAGCGGATGGGCGATTTCGACGCGCGCATCCACGCGCTCGAGGACCGGCTGGGCGCCCCCCATTCCCCACCCGCCGTCTTGCCGGCCCCGATCGAAGGCACGCCGCACGGCGAAGCGACGCCCCCGCTAATCGAAGCGCAGGCCGATACCGGCCGCGGCGGCGCCGGCGGCTTCATGGACAAGCAGGAGCGGATCGGCCGCTACAATCCGTTGAAGGGCTGGCAGGTGGTCGACACGCCCGACACCCAGCTCAACATCGGCCTCTACACCTACGCCCGCTATTTCAACCAGAAGGGGCTCGACCCGACCTACGTCGACTCCCTCGGCCGCACCCAGACGATCGACATCCGCAACGAGGTCCAGCTCTACAAGGTCAACCTCCAGTTCAAGGGTTGGCTGTTCGACCCCAAGTTCCGCTATCTGATCTTCATCTGGACCAACAATTCCAACCAGGGCGAAGGCGCCCAGGTCGTGCTCGCCGGCATGCTGCAATATGGCGTCGCCAAGTGGCTCAACATCAGCGCCGGCATCATGCCCCTGCCGACGACGCGCAGCACCAATTACAGCTTCCCCAAATGGCTCCGGAACGACAACCGGGTGATGGCCGACGAATTTTACCGCGGCTCCTACACCAGCGGCATCGAGGTATTCGGCGAAATCGTGCACGGCCTCAACTACCGGATCATGCTCGGCAACAATCTGTCTACGCTCGGCGTCAGCTCCAAGCAGCTCGACGCCAAGCTCGATACGCTCTCCGGCTCGCTGGTCTGGACGCCGACGACCGGCGAGTTCGGGCTCGCCAACGGCTTTGGCGACTATGATTATCACGATCGGATCGCCACCCTCGTCGGCCTCCACTACACGATCAGCACCGAGACCGCGCAGGGCCAGCCCGCCGTCGACAGCTTCGAGAACAGCCAGATCCGCCTCACCGACGGCACCCTGCTGTTCAGCTCCGATCCGTTCGGCACCGGCGGCAAGGTGGAGGAAGCGCGCTACCGCATGGCGAGCCTCGATCTCGGCGTGAAGTACAAGGGCTTCTCGCTCGAGGGCCAATATTATTGGCGCTGGGTCGATCACTTCAAGACGCTCGGCTTCGTCCCCGTCGACCATCTGTTCGACCAGGGCTACGCCCTCCAGGCCTCCGCCATGGCGGTCCGAGACATGCTCCAGCCCTACGCTTCGGCGTCGAAGATATGGGGGCCGAACGGCGATCCCACCGAATATTCGCTGGGGGTCAATATCTACCCGTTCCGCCGCCGCGAATTGAGGGTCAACCTCCAGGGCATCAAGCTCAACCACTCGCCCGCCGGCGGCTACCATTTGCCCTATCCGGTGGGCGGCAACGGCTGGGTGTTCCTCACCGACTGGGTCCTCGCTTTTTAGACCCTTCCCCTAGGGAGACGCAGGCCGCGTGATCGGGGTTTCACCCCATAGGGATAGCCCGCGCCGAAGCGTAGCGCTCTCAACGCTGTCCCGCGCCGCGAAAGGCACGGCGGCGCGCATGTCCATCCGAAAGGAGTTCGCGATGAAGAGCATCACAGGTGTCACGATAGCGGGGGCGGCCGCCCTGCTGTTGGCTTCGGCGGCCTATGCGGGCGAGAGGGAAGTCGAAGGCGCGATCGTCAGCGGCGGCAACGGCGCCATCGTGCTGCGCACCGCCACCGGCGACCAGACGATCAGGGTCAACGGCGATACCAAGGTCCGCCAGAAATCCGGCCTGTTCAACAAGACCGACATGCCGCCGAGCTCCCTGATCACCGGCCTGCACGTCGAGGCCGAGATCGACGACGAGACGGGCTTCGCCAAGGAAGTCGATTTCACCGACGACGATTACAAGATGGCGCTGAGCATCTCCGCCGGCGGCCACGCCACGGCGATGCAGGCCGAGGCGAACCGGCAGCGCGCCGCCGAGCTCCAGCAGCATACCCAGGCGCTTCAGGCCAGCAACACGCAGCTGCGCGAGCTGTCGTCGAACGTCGGCGAATGGGATCTGCGCGAGGAATCCAACATCTACTTCAAGACCGGCAGCTCCGCCATCTCCGCCGCCGAGAAGCAGAAGCTGGTCCAGCTCGCCGGCAAGGCGAAGGGGATCAAGGGCTATATGATCTCGGTGACCGGCCATGCCGATCCGCGCGGCGGCGCTGCCGAGAATACCCGGCTGAGCGGCGCCCGCGCCCTCTCCGTCATGAACTATCTCAAGCAGAATGGCGGCCTGCAGCCGAACCGGGTCGTCTCGGGCTCGGCGATGGGCGAGCTCGCCTCGGCCGACGAGCCGGCCGAGCATGCCGAGGCGCGGCGGGTCACCGTCCGCATCCTCACCAGCAAGGCGCAGCTGCGCGAATAGTCTTTTCGCGCTTGCCGGGGAGCAAGGGCGCAACCGCCGGGACCTCACCCGGCGGTTGCGCTCGTCCGCGCTTTGGCGAAGGATGCGAGCATGTCGGCCGTGGACGGCATCGCTCCTTTTCACGTGGCCGCCGCGCCGCGCCCGGCTTTTCGCCCCGGCCTCGGCGGGCGGCTCGAGGCTTTCGCCGACGCCGAGCGCGACCAGCTTGCCTTGTGGCTCCCGGTCGGTCTCGGCCTCGGCGTCGCCGCCTGGTTCGCGCTGCCCGACCGCTCGGCCTGGACGGCCTTCCTCTGCCTCTGCGCCGCCTTCGGGCTGGCGCCGCTGGCGCTGGCGCCGGGGACGCGGTGGGGGAGAGCCGTCGTCTGCTTCTGCCTCGCCGCCGCGATCGGCCTCGGCAACATCTGGTGGAAGGCCGAGCGGGTCGCCGCGCCGCGCCTGGCCCGCGAGCAGGCGGCCACGTTCACCGCCGACGTGCGCTCGGTGCAGGCGCTGGCCGCGCGGGAGGCGGTGCGGCTCGTCGTGGCGCCCGTGGGCGCGCCGGAGCTGCCGCCGCAGCTTCGCGTCACCGTCCCCGTCGAGAAGGCGCCGCCGCTCCACCCCGGCCAGCGCGTGCGGCTGCGCGCCTGGCTGATGCCGCCGGCGCCCGCGCCGGTGCCGGGCGCCTACGATTTCTCCCGCGCCGCCTGGTTCCAGGGCATAGGCGGCACTGGCCGTGGGCTCGAGGTCACGGTGGCGCCGGGCGTGGGCGAGGGCGGCTGGAGCGCCCGGCTCGCCGGCCTCAGGCAGCGGCTCGGCGACCATATCGCGGCCCGGCTCGGCGGCGGCGAAGGGGCAATCGCCGTTGCCCTCGCCAATGGCGACCAGGGCCGCATCTCCGCCGACGATGCCGACGCCATGCGCCGCTCCGGCCTCGCCCATCTGCTGTCGGTCAGCGGGCTGCACCTCACCGCCTTGGTCGGCGCGGTGATGTTCGCGACCCTCAAGCTGCTCGCGCTCAGCCCGGCCTTGGCCTTGCGCTGGCGCCTGACCGTGGTCGCCGCCGCGGCCGGCGCGGTGGCGGGCATCGCCTACACCTTGCTGACCGGCTCGGAAGTGCCGACGGTGCGCTCGCTGATCGCCGCCTTGCTCGTCCTCGGCGGTATCGCCCTGGGGCGCGAGGCGCTGACCATGCGCCTGGTCGCGGCCGGCGCGCTGGCGGTCGTCCTGCTCTGGCCCGAATCGGTGGTGGGGCCGAGCTTCCAGCTGAGCTTCGCCGCCATCGCCGCAATCGTCACCTTGCACGACCAGCCGCGGCTCCGTGCCTTCCTCGCTCGGCGCGACGAGGCTCTTCCGCTGAAGCTTGCGCGCGCGCTCGCCGGCCTGATCCTCACCGGCCTCGCCGTCGAGGTCGCGCTGGCGCCGATCGGCCTCTACCATTTCCACAAGACCGGCCTCTACGGCGCCTTCGCCAACATCGTCGCGATCCCGCTCACCACCTTCGTCGTCATGCCGCTCGAGGCTCTGGCCCTGCTGTTCGACACGATCGGCGTCGGCGGGCCGTTCTGGTGGGGCGCGGGCCAGGCGCTGCACGAGCTGCTCTCGCTCGCCCACGCCACCGCCGCCTCGCCGGGCGCGGTCGCCTTGCTCTCCGACATGCCCGACGGCGCCTACGCGCTGATGATCCTTGGCGGCCTGTGGCTGTGCCTGTGGCGGACGCGGGTGCGGCGCTGGGGCCTCGCCCCCTTCGCCGCCGGCGCGCTGTGGGCGCTGCTGACGCCGGCGCCCGATTTGCTGATCACCGGCGACGGCCGCCACGCCGCGGTGCGCAGCGACGCGGGCGAGGTCGCGATCCTTCGGACCCGCGCCCGCGACTATGTGCGCGGCTTCCTCTCCGAATCCTCCGGCATCGACGCGGCCTTGCCGGACCTCGACGACGCGGCCGGCGCGGCCTGCACCGACGATGCCTGCACGATCGACCTCGAGCGCGGCGGCCGCGCCTGGCGGGTGCTGGCGATCCGCACCCGCTACCGCTTCGAGCTCGCTCCGCTCATTGAGGCCTGCGCCGAGGCCGACATCGTCGTCGCCGAGCGCCGCCTGCCGCGCGCCTGCGCCCCGCGCTGGCTGAAGGCGGACGGCGCCCTTCTCGCCCGCACCGGCGGCCTCGCCATCCGGCTCGGCCCCACGCCCCGCGTCGAGACGGTCGCCGCGCGCTGGGGCGAGCATCCGTGGCGGCCTAGCGCCGACCCACGTCCTTCCGGGCGGCGCGGTCGATCGACATGAGCGTGCCGAGGCAGAGCATCACGGTCAGCATCGCCGAGCCGCCGTAGGAGACGAGCGGGAGGGGTATGCCGACCACCGGCGCCATGCCCATCACCATCATCAAATTGATCGCGACGTAGAAGAAGATGGTGGTGGTGAGCCCCGCGGCGGTGAGGCGGGAGAAGCGGTCCTTGGCGTCGAGCGCGACGCCGATCCCCCATTTTATGACGAGGGCGTAGGCGGCGATGAGGACGATGCCGCCGGCCAAGCCCCATTCCTCGGCCATGGTCGCGAAGATGAAGTCGGTATGGCCCTCGGGCAGATAATCGAGATGGCTCTGGGTGCCGTTGAGGAAGCCCTTGCCGAACAGCCCCCCCGATCCGATCGCGATCTTCGACTGGCTGATATGGTAGCCGGCGCCGAGCGGGTCGCTCTCCGGGTCCATGAAAATCAGCACGCGCTTCTGCTGATAATCGTGGAGGAAGCTGAACGCGATCGGCGCCGCCACCGCCACCGCCGCCGCCCCGCCGAGGAACAGGCGCAAGGGCAAACCGGAGAGGAACATCATGGTGATGCCGCCGGCGAGCACCATGGTCGCGGTGCCGAGATCGGGCTGGACGAGGATGAACGCCCAGGGCACGCCGATCATCAGGGCGGCCGGCCACAAGGCGCTCCACCGCCTGATCTCGCTGGCCGGGAGCAGGTCGTAGAAGCGGGCGACGGCGAGGATGATCACCGGCTTCATCAGCTCGGAAGGCTGGAGGTTCATGAAGCCAAGGCTCAGCCATCGCTGCGCGCCCTTGCCGACGAAGCCCAAAGCCTCGACGAGGAGGAGCAGGAAGAGGACCAGGGCATAAGCGGGGAAGGCGGCCTGCTTGATCGTCTCGGGCCGGATCCGCGACATCAGGATCGCCATGCCGAGGAAGACGACGAAGCGGACGCCCTGCGGCAGCGCCCAGGGCATCAGCCTGGCGCCCGCCGCCGAATAGAGGACGAGCAGGCCGAAGCCGGTGATGAACATCACCAGGATGAGCATCCGCCACGGCAGCTCCGCGATCGGCGCGGGGATGAGCGAATGGCCCCTCAAATCGTCTTCTCGGGCGGCCGGGGATTCTGGGTCTCGGCGGCCGGCTTGGGCTTCTCGACCGGCTCGGGCGGCGGCTTGGAAGGGCGCCAGGCGTCGGCGCGGCGCTTCATCCGCTCGGCCAGCGTGCCGCCCCATTGCGTCTCCAGCGCCTCCAGCGCGGCCATCGCCTTGGCCTTGTCGTAGAGGTAGGTCAGGGTGTCGCGGCAGGCAGGCGCGGCGACCGAGGCGCCCCAGCCGCCATGCTCGACGATCACCGCGCAGGCGTAGCGTGGATTGTCGGCGGGGGCGAAGCCGACGAACAGCGAATGGTCGCGCATCCGCCAGGCCAGGCTCTCGTTCGAGCGGACGCCGCCGGCGCGCTCGCCCATCGTGATCCGCCGCACCTGCGCGGTGCCGGTCTTGCCGGCGAGCAGCACGCCGTCGATCGGCAGCTTGGCGATCGGCGCGGTGCCGCCGCCGTTGACGACGTCCTTCATCGCGGCCCGCACGTAAGCGAGGTGCTCGGCGCTCACCGGCAGCGGCGGCGCGGCCGCGGCGGCTTTTTCCTTGAGGATGCGCGGCACGAGCTGCCGGCCGCTGCCGATCCGCGCCGCCATCACCGCCAGCTGGAGCGGGTTGACCAGCACGTTGCCCTGGCCGATCGACATGTTGATCGTGTCGTACAGCTCCCATTTGCGCTTGTACTTCTTCACCATCCATTCGGGATCTGGCACGGTGCCGAAGCGCTGGGTGGGCACGGGCAAATCGAACTTCTGGCCGAAGCCCATCCGCCGCGCCATCGAGGCGATGACCTCGGCGCCGGCCTTGAGGCTCTGGTGGTAGAAATAGATGTCGCAGCTGCGCGCGATCGCGGTGTGCATGTTCACCGAGCCGTGGACCTTGTCGCAGTGGAAGATGTGGTTGCCGACCCGGTAGCCGCCGGTGCACACGACATGCTGCTCGGGGTCCAGCCCCGCCTCGAGGAAGGCCAGGGACATCAACGGCTTGATCGTCGAGCCCGAGGGATAGAGGCCCTGCAGCACCTTGTTGATCATCGGGTGCCGCTCGTCGTCGGCCATCATCTCCCATTCGCGGTGCGAGATGCCGTCGGAGAAGCTGTTGGGGTCGTAGGCGGGCATCGAGGCCATGGCGAGGATGTCGCCGGTCGTGCAGTCGAGCACGACGATCGAGCCCGCTTCGTCGCCGAGCCGCCGCGCCGCATAGCTGTGGAGGCCGACGTCGATGGTGAGCGGCAGCACGCCGCCGCTCCTGTCCGGGAGCGTCGAGAGCTCGCGGACCAGCTTGCCGTGGGCGGTGACCTCGATCCGCTGGGCGCCGGGCCGGCCGCGCAGCCGCGGCTCCATCGTCTTCTCCAGCTCGTCCTTACCGACCTTGAAGCCCGGCGTGATCAGCAGCGGGTCCCGGCCCGAGGCGTCGAAATCCTCCTTGGACGGGCTGCCGACATAGCCGACGAGATGGGCGACGGCCGGGCCTTCGGGGTAGAAGCGTGAGAAGGAGCGGAGCGGCGAGACGCCCTGCAGCTCGGGAAGGCGCACCGTCACCGCGGCATATTGCTCGAACGGGAGGTTCTCGGCGACCGGCACCGGCTGGTAGCCGGCGGCCTTGCCGAGCTCCTCGCGGATGCGCTCGACCTCGTCCGGCGGCAGATCGAGCAATCGGGTCAGCTCGGCGATGATCCGGTCGGGCTCCTTCAGCCGGTCGGGGATGAGGTCGATGCGGAAATCCGAGCGGTTGATCGCGATCGGATGGCCGTAGCGGTCGACGATCCAGCCCCGCCGCGGCGGGATCAGCCGCATCTGCACCCGGTTCGATTCCGAGAGCAATTTGTAATGCTCGTTCTCGGCGATGGCGAGCCAGCCCATGCGGACGCCCAGCGTCGTCGCCACCAGGCCCTGCGCCGCGCCGAGCACCATCGCCCGGCGCGTGAAGGTGAAGGCCTGGCTGTGCTCGGTGACGACCGGCCGGGCGCGCCTGCGCTTCATCGCGACAGCCGCCAGCGGTCGAGGGCGACGACGCACAAGGCGACGAGCGGGTAGGCGATCACCGACAAGGCATATTGGGGGAGCAGCACCACCGGCTCGACGCGGGCGCCCATCATCCGCGCGACGTACCAGCCGCCCGCCATGTAGAAGAGGATGGCGAGCGAGGCGAAGAACCAGTCCATCCAATAATCCCGCCAGCCGACGCGGACGTCGACCAGGTCGAAGACCAGGAAGGTGATCGTCCACAGCGCCATCGACTGGCCGAGCGGATGGCCGGCGACGAGATCGTTGAACAGGCCGAGCGGCAAGGCGATCCGCGCCTGCCACAGCTCGGGCCGCAGCAGCCGCCAGGCAAGCAGGACGAGATAGGCGAAATCGGGGACGAGCGGCGTCGTCGAGACGATCGGGAGCAGATCGAGGAGGGACGCCGCCAGCGTGCTGACCACCGGCACGCTCTGGCGGCGGATGCCGAAGATCCTGACCTCGCCGTGGGTCGGCGCGTAGCGGCTCATTGCCCGGCCCCTTCCAGAGCCGCGCTGGTCGCGGGCGACAAAGGCTGCGACGCGACCGGCTGGTAGACCCTGAGCACCATCGCATAATCGATCCGCGCCGGATCGGCGAGCGGCCTGGCGACGGTGCGGTCGCCCTGGACCGCGGCGACGACCGCGACCGGTATGTCGGGCGGGAAGACGCCGCCGATGCCGGAGGTGACGAGCACGTCGCCGCGGCGGAACGGGTTGCGGCCGAGCTCCAGCGTCTTGAGGTCGATCGTCCCGTCGGCCCGGCCGGTGGCGATGGCGGGCGTGCCGTCGCGCACGAGGCGGACCGGGACGGCGCTGGCCGCGTCGCTGACCAGCAGCACGCGCGACGCCCAGCGCCCGGTCTCGATCACCCGGCCGACCAGCCCCTCGGGCGCCCGCACCGGCTGGCCGGGCTGGATACCGGACGTGCTGCCCGCCGACAGGGTCGCGAGCCGCCGCAGCGAATCGTAGGAGGAGCCCACCACCCGCGTCACCGCCACCGGATCGGGCACGTCGCGGCTGAGCTTGAGCAGGCCGCGCAGCCTTTGGTTGTCGAGCTCGGTCGCCTTGGCCTGGATGAGCGCCCGTTGCTCCGCGGCGAGGCGGCGCTTGAGCGCGGCGTTCTGCGAGCCGGCCGCGAAATAATTGCCGACCCCGTCCCTGATGCCGGTGAAGAAGCCGGCGACGCTGCGCCCGCCGGCGCTGACCGGGGCGGTAACGTCGAGCGCCGCGCCCTTCAATGCGCCGAAGCCGGCCGGATCGATCGCCGCGACGACCAGCAGCAGAACGGCGAACATCACCCCGGCCACGGCGATCACATAGCCGAGGAACAGGCCATATTGCGCCCGGCGGGAGAAGCCCGGGCGCCGGGAGGGGGGCGAAGCCATCGTCGCCGCGCCGGCCGGCCGCTCAGGCCGTCAGCAGGACGCCGCGGAAGACTTCTTCCTCCAGGGCTCGCCCGGTGCCGATCGCGACGCAGGTCAAGGGATCGTCGGCGACGGTGACGGGAAGGCCCGTCTCGTCGCGCAGCACCTCGTCGAGCCCCTGCAGCAGCGCGCCGCCGCCGGTGAGGACGATGCCCTGGTCGACGATGTCGGCGGCCAGCTCGGGCGCGGTGTTCTCGAGCGCGATGCGGACCCCCTCGACGATCGTGCCGACCGGCTCGCTGAGCGCCTCGGCGATCTGCCGCTGATTGATCGTGATCTCCTTGGGCACGCCGTTGACGAGGTCGCGGCCCTTGATGTGGACCGACAGGCCGTCGCCGCCATTGGGCGGCGGCTTGGCGATGCCGACCTGCTTCTTGATCCGCTCGGCCGTCGCCTCGCCGATCAGGAGGTTGTGGTTGCGGCGGACGTAGGAGGAGATCGCCTCGTCCATCTTGTCGCCGCCGACGCGGACCGAGGTGGTGTAAGCGAGGCCGCGCAGCGACAGCACGGCGACTTCGGTAGTGCCGCCGCCGATGTCGACGACCATCGAGCCGATCGGCTCGGTGACCGGCATGTCGGCGCCGATCGCCGCGGCCATCGGCTCCTCGATCAGCCAGACCTGCGACGCGCCGGCATTGGAAGCGGCGTCGCGGATCGCGCGCCGCTCGACCGAGGTGGAGCCCGACGGCACGCAGATCACGATTTCGGGCCAGCGCGGGAAGCGGCGCTTGCCGTGGACCTTCTGGATGAAATGCTTGATCATCTGCTCGGCGACGTCGATGTCGGCGATGACGCCGTCCCTCAGCGGCCGGATCGCCTCGATCTGGTCCGGCGTCTTGCCCATCATCATCTTGGCGTCGTCGCCGACCGCCTTCACGCGCTTGACGCCGTTCAGCGTCTCGATCGCGACCACCGACGGCTCGTTCAGCACCACGCCGCGGCCGCGCACATAGACGACCGTGTTGGCCGTGCCGAGGTCGATCGCCATGTCGTGGGAGGGGAATTTGAAGAAACGCATGAATGACATTGGGTGGTCCCGCTTCTCTCGAAAAGGTTGCGCCAGCGGCTCCGCCGCGGCGCCTCGCTCGCCTCTATAGGATGGCCCCCGAGCTTCTTCCACCAATGAGTTAACGGATGCTCGCGGGATGCGACCGGTTGAGGTAGAGAATCGCGGCATGTCAATACGCCGCCTGCCCGAGCACCTCGTCAATCGCATCGCGGCCGGTGAAGTGGTGGAAAGACCGGCCAGCGCGTTGAAGGAGCTGGTCGAGAATGCGATCGACGCCGGCGCGACCCGCATCGCCATAGTCCTTACCGGCGGCGGCATCGGCCGGATCGAGGTGATCGACGACGGCCGCGGCATGGCGCCCACTGGGATGGCGCTGGCGCTCGAGCGGCACGCGACCTCGAAGCTGCCCGGCGATGAGATCGAGGCGGTGACGACTTTGGGCTTCCGCGGCGAGGCCTTGCCGTCGATCGCCAGCGTGGCGCGGCTCACCGTCGAGAGCCGGGTGCGGGGCGGCGACGGCTGGTCGCTCGCCGTCGACAACGGCAAGCCGGCCGGGGAGGGGCCCGCCGCTTTGCCGCCGGGGACGCGCATCCTCGTCGAGGATCTGTTCGGCAAGGTGCCGGCGCGGCGCAAGTTCCTGCGCTCCGAGCGCTCGGAGCAGGCCGCCTGCCTCGACGTCGTCAGGCGCCTCGCCATGGCGCGGCCCGACATCGGCTTCACGGTGGAGAGCGACGGCCGCCGCACCCTCGCCGTCCAGGCCGGGGAGGACCGGCCTTCGCGGGTGGCGGCGCTGACCGACCGGGCGCTGCGGGAGGCGAGCGTCGCGGTCGATTATGACCGCGGCCTCGCCCGGCTCGGCGGGGTGGCGGGCCTGCCGACCTTCAACCGCGGCGTCGCCGACCACCAATATCTGTTCGTCAACGGGCGGCCGGTGAAGGACCGGCTGCTGATCGGCGCCGTGCGCGCGGCCTATCAGGACCTGCTCGCCCGCGACCGCCATCCGGTCGTCGCTCTGTTCATCGACCTCCCGACGACGGAAGTCGACGTCAACGTCCACCCCGCCAAGACCGAAGTGCGCTTCCGCGAGCCGGCCTTGATCCGCGGCCTCATCGTCGGCGGTCTCCGCCACGCGCTCGATTCGGCCGGCTTCCGCAGCGCCCAACCGGCGGCGGTGGATGTGCCGTGGCAGACGGGAGGCGTGGAGCAGCGTCATTCCCGCGAAAGCGGGACTCCATACGGCCTATGGACCCCAGCCTTCGCCGGGGCGACGGGGACGAGTTTCAACGAACAGCGCGGCGATTTCCTCCCCGCCGCCCGCGCCGAGGCCGCCGACGCGCCGCCGCCCGACCAGAGCCGCTTCCCGCTCGGCGTCGCGCGCGGGCAGGTCGCGGCGACCTACATCGTCGCGGAAGCCGAGGACGGCCTCGTCCTCGTCGACCAGCATGCCGCGCACGAGCGGCTGGTGCTCGAGCGGATGCGCCGCGCGATGGCCGATGGCGGCGTCGCCCGCCAGGCCCTGCTGCTGCCCGAAGTGGTCGAGCTCGACGAGGCGGCCTGCGACCGGCTCGAGGCGCGCCTCGCCGAGCTCGCCGAAATGGGCCTCGAGCTCGAGCGGTTCGGCCCGCGCGCCATGCTGGTGCGGGCGACGCCGGCCTTGCTCGGTGCCGGCGACACGAGGGGCCTCGTCACCGACCTCGCCGACGAGCTCGCCGCCTTCGACGAGGCGCTGTCGCTGAAGGAGAGAATCGACCAGGTCGCCGCGACCATGGCCTGCCACGGCTCGGTGCGCGCCGGCCGCCTGCTCTCGGTCGCCGAGATGAACGCCTTGCTGCGCGAGATGGAGGTGACGCCCCACTCAGGCCAGTGCAACCACGGCCGCCCGACCTGGGTGAAGCTCGCCCACGGCGACATCGAGAAATTGTTCGGGCGCAAATGAGCAATCCTGCGCGCGGTAAATTGCTGGTTTGCCTCCTCGCAGCCGTTTCGGCTTGCCACGCCGGATTGCGGCCTGGTCGCCAGGCAAGCGCCAAAATGTCTGTTGAGCCACCGCGGAGCGGATCAGCGCGCGCTGCTTCTCGGCTGCTTTCCGTTTTCGGCCCCGGAGAAGATCGCGGGCGCCTGGGTTCATGGAAGTCGTGGAGGTGCTTAGATGAGCTTGCTGATCTGGGCCGCCGTCGCAGCCGGATCGGGCGCGGCCATGCCTTCGGCGGCGGGGGTCGACGAGGATGTGGTCGTCACGTCGGTCTCGCCCGAGCCGGGCGTTCCGTCCGGTATCCTCGCCACGGCGATCAAGATCACCGGGACCGTGGAGGGAGAAGCGAAAGACTATTTCATCTTCTTCCATCGGCCGGGCCAGCCGAC
>JBJMTY010000317.1:0-4468 GCA_045811445.1 Allosphingosinicella sp.
GCGGAGGAGACCAAATGGCTTACTGGCTGATGAAATCGGAGCCCGAAAGCTACGGCTGGGCCGATCTGGTCCGCGACGGCGGCACCGAATGGGACGGCGTGCGCAACCCCGCCGCCCGTCTCCATCTCAAGGCGATGCGGGAGGGCGACGAGGCGCTCTTCTACCATAGCGGCACCGACAAGGCGGCCGTGGGCGTGATGCGCATCGTCCGCGCCGCCGCGCCCGATCCGAAGGATTCCGACTGGGTGTCGGTCCGCGTCGAGCCGGTGCGGGCGCTTCCCTGCCCCGTGACGCTCAAGGCGATGAAGGCCGAGCCGCGCCTCGCCGCCCTGGAGATGATCCGCCAGTCCCGGCTCTCCGTGTCGCCGGTCGGGGAGGCCGAGTGGACCGCCATCCTCGATCTTGCCGGCGACAGCCGATGATCCTTCTTTGGCTCTTCGCCGCAATCGCACCCGCCGCCGCGCCGCCCGGCGAGACGCCGCGCGCCTTCGTCGAGCGGCTCTATGCCGGCTACCGGCGGAGCGACTACAGCCCCCTCGCCCGCCCGGAACGCGTCTTCGCGCCCGCATTGGTCGCCGCGATCCGCGAGGATGTGCGGCTGTCGCGGGACGAGGTCGGCTTCATGGACGCCGATCCTCTCTGCGAGTGCCAGGACCCCGCCGGCCTCCACGCCGGCATCGTCTCCCTGCAACAGGCCGGCGCCGGCGCCACCGTCCGCGTCGCCATCCGCTTCGGCCCCGCCCCCGCGCCGCCGGACAATCGCCGCGCGCTCACGCTCCGCCTGGTCCGCACCGGCGCCGGCTGGCGCATCGCCGACCTCGCCTCGGCCGACCAGCCGAGCCTGCTCGCCGACCTGCGCGCCTTCAATCGCCAGCGCGCGAAACGCTAGACCGGCGCGCCGCCGCGCGGAACAGGCCGGCCGAGAGCAGCCAAAGCAGCACGAACAAGCCGGAGAAGATCGCGCCGCGCGGGTCGGCGGAGAGGCCCCCGGCCGCTACCAGCCCTTGCGCGATGCCTGCGACCGCCATCGCCGGCGCCAGCCCCCTCGCCCGGAACCGCGCGACCGCAGCCCCGGCCAGCGCCAGCAGGAGGACGCAGGCGAAGGCCATATTGTAGGCATTGTCCTCGGATCCGATCATGCCGACGGCAAGGTTTACCCAGATGGTCAGAAAGGCGGTGAGGATCGCGACGGCCGCCGCCGCGCGGTAGGCGAGGCTCCCCGACGCGCGCACCGCCAGCTCGATGCCGAGCCCGGCGAGGGCGAACAGGATACCCATCGCCATGAAGTCGGAAGCCGACCAGTCGAACCCCGCCTGCGGCGCGAACCGCATCATCGCCGCCGGCACGCAGAGCAGCAGCGCCGCCCCGCCCCAGCCGAGTATCCGCCATTTCTGGCCATGCCCTCGTCCCGTGCCGCCCGCCGCCATCGCGTTCATGTCCTCGTCTCCCCTACATCCGGAGCTTGTCCCATGGGGCCTCGGCTTGCACCCCTGATCCGGGGTCTGTGGAGAAATCGTGCAGGCCTAGAAATCCGTCTTCCCGAACCGCGCCACGCCCTGGTTGACGCCGGGCGGGTCGAGCGCCGCCAGATCCAGCGCCACCGGCTCGCCTATCCACCGCGCGAGGCTGCTATGGTCGGCGAGGTCGTCGTGGGTGAGCGGATGGACGAGCGCCCTCAACCCCGAGCCTTCGATCGCGGCGACGATTTCGTCCAGCGCGGCGTCGTGGAAGTGGATCTCGAACTGGGCGAGCGGGTGCGGCCCGACCGGCCCGTCCGTCATCCGTCCGACGAACAGGACGGCCGCCTCGCCGCCGCCCGCCTTCGCCGCGAACACCTCGCGCAGCGTGCCGGCGGCGGCGCGCTCCCCGGCCGCGTAATAGATGTGGGCGTGGAAGGGCGCGCCGGCCATGCCGCGCTAGAAGTCGCCCGGGCGCGGGCCGGGCTTGGGCTGCGCGGCGGCGACCGCGGCGAGCAGGACGACGAGCAGCACCACGCCGCCGATGACGACATAGGTCGTCGATCCCTTGAAGCCGAGCTGGCGCTTCAGCTCCGGCGCCGTGCGGCCGGCGAGCGACAGAGCCGGCGCGCCGTTCCGGCCGAGGCCGAGCTCGACTCCGGCGCCTTGCCGGCTCCCGACGAGCGCGCCCGAACGGGCATCGACCGCCGCGTAGCTCGGCCCGATTTGCAGCCGCGCAATCGGCGCCGCCCGCCGCGCGCCGCCGAACGGCATCGCGATCCTCACGCCGGCAAAAGCCCCGATCTGCCCGCGTACAATGGCGGGATCGCCCGGCATCCCGGCGGCGAGGCACGGCTCGGCGAGCGCCGCGCACGCGGCGACCCAGGCGACGGCGTAGGAAATGCGCATATCTACCCCTTTTCGTTTCGATCGAACGGCATGGGTGCCCGCCTTCGCAGCCGCTGTCACCCGAAAAGGAGGGATCGGGGCGCTCGCCCCCTCATGCCGGCGGCTTGGCGAGGAAGATGAAGCCCGCCCCGCCGAGCCCTGCCTTACCACAGCCGCTCCACCCCAAAGCCGTCGAACAGAGCCTCGTTCGACACCAGAGGCAGCCGCTCGATCCGGGCCTGGGCGATCAGCAGGCGGTCGAACGGATCCTTGTGCGGGATATCGAGATTGCCGGCGAGCGCGGCGTGATCGAGCGTGACGGGCAGCGGGACGAAGCCCTCCGCCGCCACCTCGGCGGCGAAGGCCAAGGCGATGCGCTTCGCCGAGGGGAGCTTGCCGAGTCGGTGCTTGGTGGTCACTTCCCAGGCCGAGGCCGCGCTGACCAGCACCTCGTTCTCCGCGATCGCCGCGCGCGCGGCCTGGCTCAGCAACGGCGAATCCTCGACCCACCAGATGAGCGCATGCGTGTCGAGGAGCAGCCTCAATCGCCCTCCCAGCCCTTCAGCTCCTCGTCGGGCAGCGGCTCGAAGAAGCTGTCGTCGAGATGCACGATGCCCTTCAGCCGGCCGGGCCGCCGCAGCGGCTTCGCCCGTACCGGCCCGAGCACCGCCACCGCCTCGCGGTTGCGCGTGATCACCACTTCCTCGCCGCCGAGCACCTTTTCGATCAGGCGCGACAAATGGGTCTTGGCTTCGTGAACGCTGACGCTGGTCATCAAGGGAGCTTAGCTAACCAGATGACTAAGTTCAAGCCGCCTCGGCTTTCCTCGATGCCCGCTTGCGCTCGTGCGGGTCGAGGTAGCGTTTGCGCAGCCTGATCGCCTTGGGGGTCACTTCGACCAGTTCGTCGTCCTGGATGTAGGCGATGGCCTGCTCCAGGGTGAGGCGCCGCGGCGGGGTGAGGCGGATGCTCTCGTCCTTCGGCCCGCTGGCCCGGAAGTTGGTGAGCTGCTTGGACTTCAAGGGATTGACCTCGAGATCCTGGGGCTTGGCGTTCTCGCCAATGATCATGCCTTCGTAGAGCTTCTCGCCGGGCGAGATGAACAGCACGCCGCGCTCTTCCAGCATGTTCAGCGCGTAGGCCACCGCCTCGCCCTGCTCCATCGAGATCAGGACGCCGTTCTGCCGCCCGGTGATCGGGCCCTTGTAGGGACCGTATTTCTCGAACAGCCGGTTCATGATGCCGGTGCCGCGCGTGTCGGAGAGGAACTCGCCATGATAGCCAATGAGGCCGCGTGACGGGGCGCTGAAGGTGAGCCGCGTCTTGCCGCCGCCCGAGGGGCGCATGTCGGTCATCTCGCCTTTGCGCATCGCCATCTTCTCGACGACCGTGCCCGAATGCTCGTCGTCGACGTCGATGACGACCGTCTCGTAGGGCTCCTCGCGGCCGTTCGGGCCGTCGCGGAACAGCACGCGGGGGCGGCTGATCGACAGCTCGAAGCCCTCGCGGCGCATCGTCTCGATGAGCACGCCCAATTGCAGCTCGCCGCGGCCCGCCACCTCGAAGGCATCCTTCTCGGCGCTCTCGGTCAGGCGGATGGCGACGTTGGTCTCGGCCTCGCGCTCCAGGCGGTCGCGGATGACGCGGCTCTGCACCTTGTCGCCGTCGCGCCCGGCATAGGGGCTGTCGTTGACCGCGAAGCTCATCGCCAGCGTCGGCGGGTCGATCGGCCGCGCCGCGATCGGCCGGGTCACGGCCATCTCGGCGATGGTGTTGGAGACGGTCGCCTTGGTCAGGCCGGCAATGGCGACGATGTCGCCCGCCTGCGCCGTCTCGACCGGCACCCGCTCGAGACCGCGGAAGGCGAACACCTTGGTGGCGCGGCCGGCCTCGACCAGGTTGCCGAACACGTCGAGCGCCTTGATCGGCATGCCGACTTCGAGCCGGCCGCTCTCGATCCGGCCGGTGAGGATGCGGCCGAGGAAGTTGTCGCGGTCGAGCAGGGTGGCGAGCATGGCGAAGGCGCCGTCCTCGTCGAGATCGGGCGCGGGGACGTGGCTGACGATGGTCTTGAACATCGGCGTGAGGTCGCCTTCGCGGACGTCGTCGGTGAGGCCGGCGTA
>JBJMTY010000318.1:0-3596 GCA_045811445.1 Allosphingosinicella sp.
AAGCAATCTACACGTTTCAACTGCCGCAGAGTCTGGATTGCTTCGCTGCGCTCGCAATGACGGGCTCCACCACCCCCTCGCCTATCACACCTCCGCCAGCGCCAGCCGCGGGGTGAGCCAGTGGATGAGGGCGAGGGCGAGGAGATAGACCGAGCCGGCGACGTAGAAGATCAGGCTGTAATCGCCGAGCCGCTCCAGCACCTGGCCGATGTAGAGCGAGAAGATCATGCCGCCGATCGCCCCGGCGGTGCCGCCGATGCCGACCACCGAGCCCACCGCCTTCCTCGGGAACATGTCCGAGGGAAGCGTGTAGAGGTTGGCCGACCAGGCCTGGTGGGCGGCGGTGGCGAGGCCGATGATGGCGACCGCGCCCCACAGGCTGTCGACATATTGGGCGAAGAAGATCGGGGTCACGGCGAGCGCGCAGATCAGCATCGTCGTCTTGCGCGCGCGGTTGATCGTCCAGCCGCGGTGGATCAGCCGCGACGACAGCCAGCCGCCGCAGATCGAGCCCAGGTCCGAGACGATGTAGATGACGATCAGAGGCGGCCCGAAGGTCTTGAGGTCGAGCCCGTGGCGCTTGACCAGGAAATCGGGCAGCCAGAACAGGAACATCCACCACACCGGGTCGGTGAGGAACTTGCCGATCGCGAAGGCCCAGGTCTCCCGCCGGCCGATCAGGCGTGCCCAGGGCACGCGTGCGGCCGGGTCGGCGGCGTCGCTCTCGATATAGGCGAGCTCTTCCGCCGAGAGGCGCTTCGATTCGCGCGGGCGGCGGTAGAGGCCGATCCAGGCGACCAGCCAGACCAGGCTGCCGACGCCGGTGATGACGAAGGCGGCGCGCCAGCCGTAGGCGAGGGTGACGGCGGGGACGATCCACGGCGCCAGGATCGCCCCGACGTTGGAGCCGGCGTTGAAGATGCCGGTGGCGAGCGCGCGCTCCTTCTTGGGAAACCATTCGGTGACGGCCTTGAGGCCGGCGGGGAAGTTGCCGCTCTCGCCGATCCCGAGCAGGAAGCGGACCGCGCCGAAGCCGAACACCGAGCGGGCGGCGGCGTGGAGGATGTGGGCGGCGGTCCACAAGGTGAAGGCGGCGGCATAGCCGATCCGCGCGCCGACCCGGTCGACGAAATTGCCGAACACCATGTAGCCGAGCGCGTAGGCGACCTGGAACCAGAAGACGATGTCCGCATAGGTCGTCTCCTTCCAGCCGAACTCGGTCTGGAGGGTGGGCTTCAGCAGCGCGATCGTCTGGCGATCGACATAATTGATCGCCGTGGCCGCGAACAGCAGCCCGACGATTACCCAGCGTACGCGGCCGACCGGCGCGCGCGCGGCCCCGGCGTCGGAAACATCAGTCGCCATTCATCCTCTCCATCGGCCCCTCTTTCGGGGGCTCGCAGGACCGGCCGCGTCGTTACGCTTGCTCCGGCCTCGCCTTAATCAGCTTGCATCTTATCGTGTAGCGCCCGCCGAAGCTCGCTTCCACCGTCTGGCCGGCGGCGGCGTCGTGGACGCCGCTGACCGCGCCGGACGAGATCCACTGGCCCGGTTGCAGCGCGATGCCGCGCCGCGCCATCAGCTCGAACAGGAAGCGGGCGGCGCCGATCGCGCCGTTGGGAAAAGCGGAAGCGCGGCCGGTGCCGACGGCGGCGCCGTCGATGCGGGTGGTCACGTCCCATTCCTCGAAGCCGCTCGAGCGCCAGTCGGGGATGGCGGCGCCGATCACCAGGCCGTTATTGTTACCGAAGTCGGAGACGACGGCCACCGGGCCGAGGGCGTTGATCGCGCCGAGCGGGGAGCTGGCGATCTCGATGCCGACATGGACCGCGCCGATCAGGTCGGCGGCTTCGTCCAGCGTGAAGCGGGTCTGCCGCGCCGGCGGCGTGCGGCCGATGCGCAGCAGAAACTCGGCCTCGCCCGCCGCGAAGCCCTCGGCGAAGACCGGCATCTCCGGCGCAAAGCCGTCGGTGGCCACCGCGTGCGAGGCGAAGATCGGGCCGGCCAGCCGGTCGGCGCCGTAGCGGTCCGAAAGCGGCGGGTTGATGCGGCCGACCTTCCAGCCGATCACGGGGCGGCCCCAGGCGGCGATCGCCTCGTCCTGGATCGCATAAGCCTGCTCCAGCGTCTTGGGGAAATCGCCGGGATAGCCGGCGAGGCCAGCGGCGCCGCGGCGCGCGGCCAGGAAGCGGCCGGCAATCGTCGCCGCGTCGTCGCTCAGCAGGTCCACCACAAATCCCTCGCTCTCGCTCTTGGGGGAGGGGGTAGAGGAAACCGGTGTCATACGCAACTCCTCCCGATCCGTCCCGGCCATTTTTCAGTGCCTTGGGCGGAGCGCCGCCGCCCGCCGCGCCCGCTCGCGGATCGCGTCCGCGTCCACCTCGCCGCCGGCCGGCACCAGCCACGAGCCGCCGACGCAGGCGACCGGCGCGAGCGCCAGCCAGTCCGGCGCGCTGGCTTCGGTGATGCCGCCGGTGGGGCAGAATTTGACGCCGCCGAACACGGCGCCGAGCCCCTTCAGCGCGGGGATGCCGCCCGAGGCCTCGGCGGGAAAGAATTTGAGCCGCGAGAAGCCGAGGTCGAGCGCCCGCATGACCTCGCCCGCCGTCGCGACGCCGGGGAGGAGCGGCACCGGCGAGCGCGCCGCCGCCTCGCCCAGCCGGCGGGTCAGGCCCGGGCTGACGACGAACTCGGCGCCCGCCTCGACGGCCTGGTCGAGCTGCTCCGGATTGAGCACCGTCCCGGCGCCGACGATCGCGCCTTCGACCGCCTTCATCGCCCGGATCGCGTCGAGCGCCGCCGGGGTGCGCAAGGTGACTTCCAGCACCGGCAGCCCGCCCTCGACCAGGGCGCGGGCGATCGGGATCGCGTCCTCGACGCGGTCGACGACCAGCACGGGGATGACCGGCGCCGCGGCCAGGATCGCATCGAGGTCACGCATGGGTCAATTCCTCGGTCAAAGCAGCGCCGGGGCCGGCCCGGCGCATCAAGTCGGCCGTGCGCGTCACTGCGTCGCGGAAGCGGGGATCGGCCGCCACGCGCTCCGGGAACACCTGCCGGAGCGCCAGAACGTCCTGGACCGGATCGCCGCCGCGGCCGATCTCGGCCAGCCGGCCCGCCAGCGGATCGACGATCGCCGCGCCCGCGCGCGCCTGCCGCTCGACGAACAAAATCCAGGCCGCCACCGGCACCGCCAGCCGCTGGACCGGCCGGCCCGCGTCGAGCGCCTCCGCGATCGTGTCGAGCAGGCGATAAGGCAGCTTCTGCGAGCCGTCCCAGGCGATCTGGGCCAGCTTGTGGCCGATCGCCGGGTTGCGGAAGCGGGCGAGTATCTCGGCCGCATAGGCGTCGAGGTCGAGCAAGGAGGGGCGCAAGGCGGGCAGGATGTCCTCGCCGATCAGCCGGGCGACGAATCGCGCCAAAGGCGGATCGTCCATCGCCTCGGCGACCGTTTCGTACCCGCTCAGCAGGCCGAGGTAAGCGAGGGTGGAATGGGCGCCGTTGAGGATGCGCAGTTTGGCGCGCTCCCACGCGCCGACGTCTTTCGCCAAGGTCGCGCCGACGCTCGCCAGATCGGGCGAGCCCGGCGGCAGCGC
>JBJMTY010000319.1:0-4781 GCA_045811445.1 Allosphingosinicella sp.
CCACGTCTCCGCCATCGGCCTCGGCTGCGTGGGGATCAGCTTCGGCTATGTCGAGACGCTCTCCAAGGCGGACGGCATCGCCCTGATCCGCGGCGCGGTGGAGCGCGGCGTCACCTTCTTCGACACCGCCGAAGTCTATGGACCGTTCGTCAACGAGGACGTGGTCGGCGAGGCGCTGCGTCCGTTCCGCGACAAGGTCGTGATCGCCACCAAATTCGGGTTCAACTTCGCCGACGGCAAGCAGCAGCCCGGCATGAACAGCCGGCCCGAGCGCATTCGCGAAGCGGCGGAAGGCTCGCTGAGGCGGCTCGGCGTCGAGGCGATCGACCTCCTCTACCAGCACCGCGTCGATCCCCAGGTGCCGATCGAGGACGTCGCCGGCACCGTCCGTGACCTCATCGCCGAGGGCAAGGTCAGGCATTTCGGCCTGTCCGAGCCCGGCGTTCGGACGCTGCGCCGCGCCCATAAGGTGCAGCCGGTCGCCGCCGTCCAAAACGAATATTCGCTGTGGTGGCGGGCGCCCGAGACCAACGGGATTCTCGATGCCTGCGACGCGCTCGGCATCGGCTTCGTGCCCTACAGCCCGCTCGGCAAGGGCTTCCTCACCGGCGCGCTCGGCAAGGACACGGCCTTGCCCGAGGGCGATTTCCGCAAGACGACGCCGCGCTTCTCCCCAGAGGCGATGGCGAAGAACGAGGCGTTCGTCGACCTGCTGCAGCGCGTCGCGGCGGACAAGGGCGCGACCCCGGCGCAGGTCGCGCTCGCCTGGCTGCTCGCCCAGCGCCCCTATATCGTGCCGATCCCGGGGACGACCAAGCTCCGCCGGCTGGAGGAGAATATCGCCGCCGCCGACCTCGAGCTGACCGGCGCACAGCTCAAGGAGATAGACGAAGGCGCCTCGCGCCTCCGAGCCGAGGGCGACCGCTACGCCCCGGCGCAAATGGCGATGGTCGGCCGCGAAGCCCCGGAAAAGGCCGAGGCATAGGAGACGCCGATCATGACCAGCAAAGTCCCGTCCGTCACCCTCGCCAACGGGGTCGAGATGCCGATCCTCGGGTTCGGCGTTTTCCAGGTGGCCGATCCCGCCGAGTGCGAGCGCAGCGTGCGCGACGCGATCGACGTGGGCTATCGCCTGCTCGATACCGCGGCCTCCTACGGCAACGAGGCGGCGGTCGGCGCGGCGATCGCCGGCAGCGGGGTGGATCGCGCCGAGCTGTTCGTCACCACCAAGCTCTGGGTCGAGGACGCGAGCTACGAAGGCGCCAAGGCGGCGTTCGAGCGCTCGCTGAACAAGCTCCGGCTCGATTATCTCGACCTTTATCTGATCCACCAGCCTTATGGCGACGTGTACGGCGCCTGGCGGGCGATGGAGGAATTGCATCGCGCGGGGAAAATCCGCGCCATCGGCGTCAGCAACTTCTACCCGGACCGCCTCGTCGATTTCGTGCTTCACAACCAAATCGTCCCGGCGGTCAACCAGATCGAGATCCACCCCTTCCACCAGCAGGCCGAGGCCCAGGCGCTCCATCATGAGCACAAGGTGCAGACCGAAGCCTGGGGCCCCTTCGCCGAGGGCAGGAACGGCCTGTTCGAGAACGAGCTGCTCGCCACCCTCGGCCGTAAGCACAATAAGAGCATCGCGCAGATCGTGCTGCGCTGGCTCACCCAGCGCGGCATCGTCGCCATCCCGAAATCGGTGCGCAAGGCGCGGATGGCGGAGAATTTCGCGGTCTTCGACTTCGCGCTCGACGCCGACGACCTCGCCGCGATCGCCACGCTCGACCGCAAAGCCAGCAGCTTCTTCGACCACCGCGATCCTGGCATGGTGAAGTGGCTCGGGACGCGGAAGCTCGACGCCTAGCACCCACCCGAATCGAAGGAAGGAAGTTTCATGACCGTCAAAGCCTATGGCGCGCACGCCGCCGACAAGCCGCTGGAGCCGATGGCGATCCACCGCCGCGAGCCCGGCCCGCGCGACGTCGAGATCGACATATTGTGGTGCGGCGTCTGCCATTCGGACCTCCACACCGTCCGCTCGGAATGGGGCGGCACGCTTTACCCTTGCGTGCCGGGCCACGAGATCGTCGGCCGGGTGAAGCGGGCCGGCGGCGAGGTGACCAAGTTCGCGGCGGGCGACACAGTCGGCGTCGGCTGCCTGGTCGGCAGCTGCGGCCATTGCCCGTCGTGCGGCGAGGGGCTCGAGCAATATTGCGAGGTCGGCATGGTCGGCACCTATAACGGCCCGACCCAGGACCCGCCCGGCCACACGCTCGGCGGCTATTCGCAGCGCATCGTCGTCGATCAGGATTTCGTGCTCGGCATCGGCCATGGGGAGGACCAGCTCGCCGCCGCCGCGCCCTTGCTCTGCGCCGGCATCACCACCTGGTCGCCGCTGCGCCACTGGGGAGCGGGGCCGGGCAAGACGGTCGGCATCGTCGGCATCGGGGGGCTCGGCCACATGGGCGTCAAGCTCGCCCACGCGCTCGGCGCGCACACGATCGCCTTCACCTCGTCGGAGAGCAAGCGCGAGGACGCGCTGAAGCTCGGCGCCGACGAGGTGGTGGTGACCCGCGACCGAGCAATGATGAAGGCACAGGCGGGGCGCTTCGACCTCATCATCGACACGGTCGCGGCCAGCCACGACCTCGACGCCTTCACCGCCTTGCTGAAGCGCGACGGCACCTTGTGCCTGGTCGGCGTGCCCTCCGATCCGCATCCCTCGCCCGACATCGCGCGGCTCATCTTCCGCCGCCGCTCGATCGCCGGCTCGCTGATCGGCGGCATCGCCGAGACCCAGGAGATGCTCGATTTCTGCGCCGAGCGCGGCATCGTCTCCGACGTCGAGCTGATCCGCCCCGACGCGATCGACGCGGCCTATGAAAGGATGCTGCGCAGCGACGTCAAATACCGCTTCGTCATCGACGTCGGCGCGATGTGAGCGGCGCTCACCCGCGCGCTTTTGCTCGCCACTCGCCGGGCGGGAGGCCGGCGCGGGCGGCGAACCAGCGGGTGAAGGAGGTGGCCGAGGCGTAGCCGGCGCGGGCCGCCACGTCGGCGACCGGCAGGTCGGTGTCGGCGAGCAGCTCCCGGGCGAGCGCGTCGCGCGTCTCCTCGACGATGGCGGCGAACGGCGCGCCGTGGGCCGCGAGCCGGCGTTGCAGGGCGCGGGGGTGAAGGCGCAGGCCCGCCGCGACCTTAAGCAAGGTGGCGCCGCCGTCGGCGAGCTGGGCGCGGATCGCGGCGCGGACCTGGTCGGTCAGCGCCAGCTCGGGCAGCTCGCGGCACAGCCGGTCGAGATGGTCGCGGGCGTGGGCCCTGAGGCCGGCGTCGGCGAACGCATTGTCGCGGTCGAGCAAAGCCGCCGGGAAGGAAAAGCCGTTGAAGTGCGACCCGAAGCGCAGCGCGGTGCGGAACACCCGCTGGTGGACCGCCATGTCCGCCGGCGGGCCGTGGCGGAAATGCGCCGCCTCGGGGTGCCAGCCGCTGAACATCGCCTCGGCCAGGAAGCGGCGGGTGAGGCCGGCGACGAGCTCGGCGATCTGCCGCCCCGCCCCTTCCAGTGCGATGTCGACCCTGAGCTCGGCCTCGCCGTCCGCTTCCTCGAGCTCGATGATCTGCACGTCCGACATCAGCCGCCCGTAAGCGCGCATCGCCGCGATCATGTCCCTCAGATTGTCCTCGTAGCGCAGCATCAGGCTGAGCGGGCCGAGGCTGGCGAAGCTGCGCTCCTCGACCAGGCGCAAGGCGAAGGTCTCACAGCCCGAGCGCGTCGCAGAGCGCTCGAGCAATCGGGCGATCGCCGCGGCAGGCAGGCGCGCCTCCGGATCGTCGAGCAGGCGCGGCTCGATCCCTGCTTCCGCCAGCATCTCATAGGGATCGAGCCCGACCGAGGCCGCGACGCTCACATAGCCGCTCAGCGAGACGGCGCGGGCTTGCGGAACGGCTTGGGGCAAGGCGGGTGGCACCAACTGCCACGACATTGTCGCTCCCGGCGAGGGCCTGGGCTGAGCGCGCGGGATAGAAGGGAGGTTCCCCGCAATCAAGGTTCCGCGCGCGCGCATGATCGAGCATCTCGCCAGATGGGCCCTGGGCCAGGGCCGCCTCGCCCCCGCCCGGCTGCAGATGCTGCGCCGCGCCCGGCCGCTGCCGCCCTTCCGGCTCGTCGCCGGCGGCGAGGCGGAGGCGTTCCCGGTCTATCTGGTCGAGACGGTGCGCAGCCTCAGGGTCGCGCTCGGCGCCGATCTCAGGCGCGAGGGCTTCGCGGTGCGCGCCTTCGCCGGGCTCGACGATTTCGTCGCCGCCGCCGACGAGCTGGAGCCGGGCTGCGTCATCCTCGACGTCGCCGCCCTGCACCGCAGCGGCGCCCGCGCCGGCGAGGCGGCCGCCTATCGGGCGATCGGCTGCCCGACCATCCTCCTGTTCGGCCGGCTCGACGCCGACCAGGCGGTCGACGCGGTCCGCCTCGGCGCCGCCGATCTGCTGCGCCGCCCGGTCTCCCCGGCCGAGCTGGCCGGCGCGATCCGCCGCGCCGCGCCGGCGGTCCGTGCCCAGCGCTCGCGGCTCGCTTCGCGCCGCGCCCGCGAGGCCCTCGCCTCTCTGAGCCCGCGCGAGCGCGAAGTGATGGAAGGGATGATGGCCGGCCACTCGAGCAAGGCGATCGGCCGCGCCCTCGGCCTCAGCCACCGCACCGTCGAGATGCACCGCAGCCGCCTCCACAAGAAATTGGCGGTTGGCTCCACCGCCGAGCTGCTGTCTCTCGCCTGGCGCGCCCACGGGGAGGG
>JBJMTY010000320.1:0-5080 GCA_045811445.1 Allosphingosinicella sp.
CGCAGCGTGCTCGTCTTGCCGCTCATCTTCGAAGGCCAAGTCCGCGGCGTGCTCGAGTTGGCGTCGTTCGAAGGTTTCAATCCGAGCCACCAGGCGCTTCTCGATCAGCTCACCGAGTCGATCGGCATCGTGCTCAACACGATCGCCGCGACGATGCGCACCGAGGGCCTGCTGAAACAGTCGCAGCTGCTGACGCAGGAGCTGCAGGCGCGCCAGACCGAGCTCACCACCAAGCAGGAGGAGCTGCACGCCACCAACGAGGAGCTGCAGGAGAAGGCGCAGCTGCTCGAGAACGAGAAGAAGCAGGTCGAGGCCAAGAATCTCGAGATCGACATGGCCCGCCGCGCCGTCGAGGAGAAGGCCGAGCAGCTCGCCCTCACCTCGAAATACAAGTCCGAATTCCTCGCCAACATGAGCCACGAGCTGCGCACGCCGCTCAATTCGCTGCTGATCCTCTCGAAGCTGCTCGCCGACAACCCGCAGGGCAATTTGAACGAGAAGCAGACCGAGTTCGCGCGCACCATCCATTCGGCGGGCTCGGACCTGCTCTCGCTGATCAACGACATCCTCGATCTCTCGAAGATCGAATCGGGCACGGTGTCGATCGAGGTCGGCGAGATGCCGATGTCGGGGCTCAAGCAGCATATGGAGCGCACGTTCCGCCAGCTCGCCGCCGACAAGGGCCTCGAGTTCGAGGTCGCGTTCGACGACGGCCTGCCCGCCACCATCCGCACCGACGAGAAGAGGCTGCAGCAGGTCGTGCTCAACCTCCTCTCCAACGCGTTCAAGTTCACCGCCCACGGCCGCGTCACTCTGGCCGTCACCTGCGCCGGGAGCGGCTGGAGCCCGAACCATCCGGTCCTGCGCGGGGCGGAGCGGGCGATCGAGATCGCTGTCACCGACACCGGCATCGGCATCCCCGAGGACAAGCAGAAGCTGATCTTCGAGGCGTTCCAGCAGGCCGACGGCACCACCAGCCGCAAATATGGCGGCACCGGCCTCGGCCTCTCGATCAGCCGCGAGATCGCGCGGCTCCTCGGCGGCGAGCTGCAGGTCCGCTCGACGCCGGGCGAGGGCTCGACCTTCACCTTGTTCGTGCCGTTGCAGGCCGCCGCCCCGGCGCTGGCGGCGAGCGCGGGCACGCCCGCCCGCTACGACAATACCGGCGCGATGGTGCCCAGCGCGCTGGTGACCGGCTTCGAGGTCAGCGACGACCGCGACGAGCTGGGCGACGAGCCGTTCGTCCTCATCGTCGAGGACGATGCGACCTTCGCGTCGATCCTGCTCGATCTCGCCCACGCCTCGGGGCTCAAGGCGGTGGTCTCGACCGCCGGCGCGGGTACCGTCACGATGGCGCGCAAGCTCCAGCCCGGCGCCATCACCCTCGACCTCGGCCTCTCCGATATCGACGGCTTCGTGCTGCTCGACCTGCTCAAGCACGACCCGCAGACGAGCCACATCCCGATCCACGTCATTTCCGGCGCGGGCGAGCTCGCCTCGGTGATGGAGATGGGCGCGTTCGGGATCACCGAGAAGCCCGCCGCGCGCGAGGCGCTGGCCGAGGTGTTCGGCAGCCTCGCCGAGCATCTGCGCGCGGCCCCGCCGCTGGTGGTGGTGCCGCGCGAGGAGGACCAGGCGGCGGCGAGCCGGGCGATGCCCGAGCTGTCCGGCGCCCGCATCCTCATCGTCGACGACGACATCCGCAACATCTACTCGCTGACCAGCGTGCTGGAGAGCTACGAGGTCGAAGTGCTCCATGCCGAACGCGGCAAGGACGGCATCCTGATCCTGGAGCAGACGCCCAACGTCGACATCGCGCTCATCGACATCATGATGCCCGACATGGACGGCTATGAGACGATGCAGCAGATCCGCCGCCGCGCGGCCTTGAAGGACCTGCCGCTGATCGCGGTCACGGCCAAGGCTATGAAGGGCGACCGGCAGAAGTGCCTCGATGCCGGCGCTTCGGACTATATCGCCAAGCCGGTCGACATCGACCTCCTGCTGGCTTTGCTCCGCGTCTGGATCGCCCGCTCGCGCGGAAGCAGCCGGCCGTCCAAAGCGCGGACCAAGGCGGCGCAGAGCGCATGAGCGCTCCGAGCCGGATCGCGGGGGCCAAGGCCCAGCCGTTGCCCGACGAGGCGGCGGGGCTCGAGGACGAGGCCGTCGAGCGCCCCCGCGTGCTGGTCGTCGACGACGACGAGAACAACCTCCTCGCCATCGGCACGGTGCTCGAGGATGTCGGCGAGATCGTCGTCGCCAAATCGGGCGAGGAAGCGCTGCGCCATCTCCTCAAGGAGGAGTTCGCGGTGATCCTGCTCGACGTCTTCATGCCGGGCATGGACGGCTACGAGACCGCGCAGATCATCCGCCAGCGCGAGCAGACCAAGCGCATCCCGATCGTGTTCCTGTCCGCCGTCAACAAGGAGGCCGAGCATCTGATGCGCGGCTATTCGATGGGCGCGGTCGATTATGTGTTCAAGCCGGTGGATCCCGTCGTCCTGCGCTCGAAGGTGGCGGTGTTCGTGGACCTGTTCGCGATGCGCAAGGAAATACAGCGCAAGGCACGGCAGGAGCAGAAGCTGCTCGACGCGAACCTGCGCGCCAACGCCGAGCGCCTCCACGCCGAGCAGGAATTGCGCCGCGCCGAGCAGCGGCAGGCGGCGATCATCCAGTCGCTGCCGATCATCCTCTATCTCGAGCCGCTCGATTCGGCCCCGCGCCGGCCGGCTTATGTGAGCGGCGACCTGCTCAGCATGACCGGCTATGAGCCCGCTCACCTGAGCGACCGCCCCGCGCTCTGGGAAGAACGGCTCCACGAGGAGGACCGGGACAAGGTCGCGGCCGCGCTCGCCGCCCGCCGCACCACCGGCCGGCTCTCGGTCGAGTATCGCTGGCAATGCGCCAACGGCGCCTGGAAGCATTTCCACGACCAGGCGGTGATGCTGCGCGATGCCGCCGGCCGGCCCGTGGAGTTCGCCGGCACGCTGACCGACGTCACCGAGCGGCGGACGCTGGAGCTCGAGCTCACCCAGGCGCGCAAGATGGACGCGATCGGCAAGCTAACCGGGGGGATCGCGCACGATTTCAACAACCTGCTCGCGGCGGTGCTGGGCGGGCTGGGGCTGATCGAGCGGCGGGTCGAGCTTGCCGACGACCAGCTCAAGATCCTGCGCATGACCCAGCGCGCCGCCGAGCAGGGCTCCGAGCTGGTGCGCCGGCTGCTCGCCTTCGCGCGCCGCCAGCAGCTCGAGCCGGCGCCGGTCGAGATCGGCGCGCTCTCGAAGGCGGTCGCGGACCTCCTCACCCACACGCTCGGCGGGCTGGTCGAGCTCGAATGGCAGGTCGGCGACGGCGTCGGCGCCGCCTTCGCCGACCAGTCCCAGCTCGAGCTTGCGCTGATGAACCTCATCATCAACGCCCGCGACGCGATGCCGCAGGGCGGCACCATCGCGGTGCTGGCGGAGACCCGCAGCGCGGCCTCGGAGCCGGAGGCGGGGCTCCCCGCCGGCGATTATGTGGTGCTGACGGTCTGCGACAGCGGCTGCGGCATCTCCGACGACATGCTGAGCCAGGTGATGGAGCCCTTCTTCACCACCAAGGACGTCGGCAAGGGCACCGGCCTGGGCCTGTCGATGGTCTACGGCTTCGCCAAGCAATCGGGCGGCGCGTTCCGCATCGCCAGCACCCTCGGCGTCGGCACCCGCGCCGAAATCTGGTTGCCGCGAGCCCCGGCCGGCGAGGCCCCCGAGGCAGCCGACGGCCAGGCATCCCAGGCCGCCGAGGCGCTGGGCCCGCTCCGCATCATCCTGATCGACGACCATGAAGGCGTGCGGGCGACGACGGCGGCGATGCTCGCCGACCTCGGCCACCAGGTGATCGAGGCGGGGGACGGGAGCGAGCTGCTCTCATGCCTGTCGCAAGGCACGGGCGGCTGCGACCTCGTCATCAGCGACTATGCGATGCCGCACGTCTCCGGCGCGGAAGTGATCCGCCAGGCCCGCGAGCTGCGCCCCGGCCTGCCGGCGATCATCATCACCGGCTATGCCGATACGAGGTCGATTAGCCAGCGCCCGGACGACGTGCTGGTCCTGTCGAAGCCCTTCACGCCCGACCAGCTCGCCAGCGCCATGCAATCGGCCCTGGGGCCGCGGCAACGCACGTCCACCCCGGCGGCGGCCTGAAGCCGCCTTAGCTCAGGCCGACCCCGTCGAGGAGCAGCTTGCCGCCCGCGACGATCATCAAAGCGTAGACGATCACGTAGAAGCGCTCGACCGGCACGCGCTTGACCAGCCGGACGCCGAGCAGGCTCGCGGCAACGGCGAGCGGGAGCAAAACGGCGGCGGCGGTGAGATTGTCGCGGCCGAGCTGGCCCAGGGCGACATAGGCAGGGACCTTGATCCAGTTCAGCGCCGCGAAAAAGATCGCGGTGGTGCCGACGAACACGTCGCGCGGCAGGCGGCGCGGCATCACCCACATCTGAAACGGGGGCCCGCCGGCATGGGCGATCTGGCTGGTGAAGCCGGTCGCGACGCCGAACAGGGTGCCGACCCAGGCCGGCGAGCGGGCGGAGGCGGCGACCGCATGGCCGCGCTCCGCCCATAGTCGATAGGCGCCGAACAGGATGGAGACGGCGCCGAGCGCGGCCATCACCGCTCGCTCCGGCACCGAGGCGGCGAACCCATAGCCGAGCGCCACGCCGAGCATTGCGCCGGGCAGCATGATCGCGAGCACTCGGCCGTCCCACGAGCGGCGGAAGGCGGCGACGCCGACCGCGTCCTGGACGATCAGGATGGGGAGCAGGATGGCGGCGCCGCGGATGGGGTCGATGCCGAGCGCGATCAGCGGCGTCCCGAGCGCGCCCAGCCCGGAAAAACCGCCCTTGGCCAGCCCGATCAGAACGACGGCGGGGATCGCGAACAGATAGAAACGCAGGTCCGTGGGCATCAAATTCCTCCCCGGAACGGGGAGGGGGACCAGCCGCAGGCTGGTGGAGGGGGCCCTGAATTCGATGCGGCGCAGAGGCGGGCCCCCTCCACCACGCCGCTTCGCGTCGCGGTCCCCCTCCCCGTTCCGGGGC
>JBJMTY010000321.1:0-2221 GCA_045811445.1 Allosphingosinicella sp.
CAATAAGACAGTTGTGCGATTGGGAGCCGATGACCGAGCATGCTTTCGACCAGATGCGGCGCGCGATGATCGCCAGCCAGCTGCGCACGACCGGGACCAACGATCCCGCCGTGCTCGCGGCGATGGGCGAGGTGGCGCGCGAGCGGTTCGTGCCCCGCGCGCGAATCGCCATGGCCTATGCCGACGCGCTCGTGCCGCTCACGCCGGGCCGGCAGCTCAACAACCCGATGGCGCTCGGCCGCCTGCTCACCGAGGCGGCGCCGGAGAAGGCGGCCAAGGCGCTCGTCGTCGCCGCCGCCACCGGCTATGCCGCCGCCGTGATGGCGAAGCTAACCGCCTCGGTGGTCGCGGTCGTGGAGGATGCCGAGCTCGCCGCCAAGGCGCGCGAGGCGCTGGCGGGGACGGGCGTCGAGCTCATCGAGGGGCCGGCGGACCAGGGTTACGCGCCGGTCGCGCCCTACGATCTGATCCTGATCGACGGCGCGGTGGAGTTCGTGCCGCAGGCGCTGATCGACCAGCTCGCCGACGGCGGCAAGCTCGCGACGGGGCTGGTCGAGACCGGCGTCACGCGCCTCGCCTTGGGCCGCAAGGCGGGGCAGGGGTTCGGCCTCGCCGCCTTCGCCGACGCGGCGGCGGCGATCCTGCCGGGCTTCGTCCGGCCGAAGACTTTTACGTTTTGAGAGCGGAGTGGAATTGATGCGGGGTGGGTTGCTGGTCGCGGCGGGAGTCGCGGCGCTGATCGCCGGAGGGGCGGCGGACGCGCAGACGAAGAAGCCGCCGCGCCATGGCGCGCTGGCGCAGAACGCGACGCGCACCGCCGCGCCGTCGCCCGCTCTGCCGCCGGTCGACCAGCCGGCGCCGCCGGCCGGCCCATCGCAGACGCTGCGCGACGCGCTCGTCTCGACCTATGCGAGCAACCCGACGATCATGGCCCAGCGGGCGCAGCTGCGCGCGCTCGACGAAGGCGTCGGCGTCGCCAAGGCGCTCGGCCGGCCGCAGATCACCGGCACCGCCGGGCTCAACCAGGACGTCACCCGCACCGCCGTGAGCGTCGGCCGCAACGTCTCGGCCGGGGTCGACGTCTCCTATCCGCTGTTCAACGGCGGCCGGGTGCGCAACTCGGTCGCCGCCGCCAACGAGCGCGTGCTCGCCGGCCGCGCCAATTTGCGGGCGACCGAGGGCGACGTCTTCACCGACGCGGTGGCGGCCTACATGGACGTGATCCGCGACCGCTCGATCGTCGATCTCAACCGCAACCAGGTGAAGGTGCTCGAGACCAATTTGCAGGCGACCCGCGACCGCTTCGAGGTGGGCGACCTCACCCGCACCGACGTCGCCCAGTCGGAAGCGCGGCTGGCGCTCGCCCGCTCGAACCTCGCCGGCGCGGAAGGGCGCCTGAGGGGCAGCGAGGAGAATTACCGCCGCGTGATCGGCGTCAACCCCGCCGACCTCGCCCCGCCCAACCCGCTGCCGCCGCTGCCGAGGAGCGCGGACGAGGCGGTCGACATCGCGCTCGCCAACAATAGCGACATCGCCTCGCTGAACGCCCAGATCCGCGCCGCCGGGCGCGACGTCTCGGTCGCCCGGGCCGACCGGCTGCCGACCGTCTCGGCGATCGGCTCGGCGCGCGAGACCAATTATCTCGGCACCGCCGACACCCAGTTCGGACCGCTGGCGGCGAACAACGTCACCTCGACCGGCCTCGGCGTCTCGGCCCGCATCCCGATCTACCAGGGCGGGCTGGTCGGCGCCCGGGTCCGCCAGTCGCAGGCGATCCAGAGCCAGTTGCTCGAGCGCGGCGTCGAGGTCGAGCGCTCGGTGGTGGCGACCACCCGCGCCGCCTTCGCCAGCTTCGCGGCGGCGCAGGACGCGATCCGCTCGAACGAGGTCGCCGTCGCCGCCAACACGCTGGCGCTCGAAGGCACCCGCGCCGAGCAGACGGTGGGCACCCGCAACGTGCTCGACGTGCTCAACGCCGAGCAGGAATTGCTCAACAGCCAGGTGGCGCTCGTCACCGCGCGGCGCGACGCCTATGTCGCCGGCTTCAACCTGCTCAACGCGATGGGCCTCGCCGAGGCGGAGGATCTGAACCTCGACGGCGGCGCGCTCTACGACCCGGTGGCGCATTATCGCCGCGCCGCGCGCCGCGCTTCGGACTGGGGCGACGAGCCCGCGCCGGCGCCGGTCGCGACCCGCACCGTCGCCTCGCCGGCGACCAGCG
>JBJMTY010000322.1:0-7721 GCA_045811445.1 Allosphingosinicella sp.
CGCGCCGCGTCGGCTTCCGCGTCATCCCGGGCCTGGGCGAGCGGGTGATCTACCGCGAATTGTTCCCCAAGGGCCTGACCCTGCTCGATCTGCCCTATCTCGGCGAGGTCGGCATCGCCCACATCGCCGCGCGCCAGGAATTGCGCGAGATGATCGCTGGCTTCGGCCTGCCCGACCCGAACGGCGCCGCCGCGCCCGCCCGCGCCGCCGCCGCCGCGGGCTGAGCCTTGGGCCCGCTCGTCCTCGTCGGCGCGGGATTGCTCGTCTGGGCCTGGTTCACCGGCCGCCTCAAGCACTTCACCCACGACGACGTGATCGCCGGCCTGGTCTTCCTGCTCGGCGTCGAAATGCTGTTCCGCGGCCGCCTCGTCCCGGGCGCGGCGCTGATGGCCGCCGCCTTGCTCTGGGCCGCCTGGCGCCGGCGCGGAGCCGAGCCTGCGCCGCCGCCGATGCCGCTCCATGAGGCGCGGCGGCTGCTCGGGGTGCGCGAAGGCGCCAGCCTCGTCGAGATACGCGACGCCCACCGCCGCCTGATCGCCCGCGTCCACCCCGATGCCGGGGGCTCGGCCGAGCTCGCCCACCAGGTCAACGGCGCCCGCGACGCCCTCGTCGCCGAAATGAACCGCCGGACGCCTCGCGCGTCTTGAAGCCCATTCCCACCGTCACGGAGTCCTCGATGAGCCACCGCTTCAATCCCACGTCCTTGCGCGAATACGATATCAGGGGCGTGGTGGGCGAAACGCTCGGCGAGGCGGACGCGGAAGCGGTCGGCCGCTCGTTCGGCACGGTGGTGCGCCGCGCCGGCGGGCGGCGGGTCGCGGTCGGGCGCGACGGGCGGGACAGCTCTCCCGCGTTCGAGGCGCGGCTGGTCGCGGGGCTGGCGGCGTCGGGCTGCGACGTCGTCCGCATCGGCCTCGGCCCCACCGCCATGCTCTATTACGCCGAGGCCGAGCTGGGCGTCGACGGCGGCGTCCAGATCACCGGCAGCCACAACCCGGCCGATTATAACGGTTTCAAGATGGTCCTTGGCCACCAGGCCTTTTTCGGCGAGCGCATCCAGGCGCTCGGCCGGATGTCGGCGGAAGGCGATTGGGAAGAGGGCGCCGGCACGGTCGCCGACGAGGCGGTGATGGACCGCTATGTCGACCGCCTGCTCGAAGGCTTCGAGGGCGGGCCGTTCCGGGTCGGCTGGGACGCGGGCAGCGGCGCCGGCGGCCCGGTCGTCGACCGCCTCGTCGAGCGCCTGCCCGGCGAGCATTTCACGCTCTACACCCAGGTCGACGGCCGCTTCCCCCACCACCATCCCGACCCCACGGTCGAAGCCAATCTCGAGGATCTGAAGCGCCTGGTACGGGACAAGAAGCTCGATTTCGGCATCGCCCTCGACGGCGACGCCGACCGGATCGGCGCGGTCGACGGCGAGGGCCGGGTGATCTGGGGCGACCAGTTGCTCTCGATCCTCGCCGAGCCGGTGCTGGAGGCCTTGCCCGGCGCGACGATCATCGCCGACGTCAAGGCGAGCCAGGCCCTGTTCGACCGGATCGCGGAGCTGGGCGGCAAGCCGCTGATGTGGAAGACCGGCCACAGCCTGATCAAATCGAAGATGAAGGAAACGGGCGCGCCGCTCGCCGGCGAAATGTCGGGCCACGTCTTCTTCGCCCATCGCTGGTACGGCTTCGACGACGGCATCTATGCCGGCCTGCGCCTGATCGAGGCGGTGAGCCGGCTCGGCGGCTCGCTCACCGCCTTGCGCGACGCGATGCCGGCGATGGTCAACACGCCCGAGATACGTTTCCAGGTCGACGAGAGCCGCAAGTTCGCGGTGGTCGACGAGATACTGGATCGGCTCGAGGCGGAGGGCGCGCGGGTCGACCGCACCGACGGCGCCCGGGTGACGACCGACGACGGCTGGTGGCTGCTGCGCGCGTCGAACACCCAGGACGTGCTCGTCGCCCGCGCCGAGGCCAAGGACGAAGCCGCGCTCGAGCGGCTGATGGCGGAGATCGATTCCCAGCTCGCCCGCTCCGGCATTGTCCGGGGCTCCCAGGCGGGGCACTGACCGTGCCGAAGCTCTATCCCGAAGCTTTGGCTTTCTGCATCGCCTGGACGGCGCTCGCCGTCGCGGGCTTCGCTCTGGTCGATTGGAAAGCGGGGGTGGCGCTGTCGGTCGGGCTGTTCGCGCTGATCATGCCGTCGAGCGCCCTCATTCTGTCGCGCACCAGCAATTTCGCGCTGGAGAAGGCGGTGCGCTGGGCGATCCTCGCGGCCGCCGCGCTGATCCTGTTCTCGGCCGCCGACCTGACGCGCTGAGCGTCAGCTGTAGAAGATGTGGGTCCCGATCTGGGCGGCCCTGGTGCGCTGGCGGCCCCAGGCCGGGGAGACGTAATTGGCGTGATACCAGAGCACGTTCGAGGCGACCGACGTGGCGAGGTGCTTGCGGGCGATCTCGGCGATGGCCAGCGCCTTGTGCCAGGCGTCGCACCCGGTGTTCGGGGCCGGGAAGCGGCCGGCGCGGATGAACGAGAATTGCGCGTGCTGGGTGACGACGCCGCAGATGCTCGGCGGGTAGACGCCCGAGGCCGCGCGGTTGAGCACCACTTCGGCGACGGCGAGCTGGCCTTCGAGGCTTTCGCTGCGCGCCTCGAAATAGACCGCCTTGGCGAGGCAGAGCTGCTCCTCGTCCTGGTTGCCATAGTCGACGAACGACACGACCAGCTCCTTGAGCGGCCGCGCGCCGGGCGCCGGGAGCGCCTGCGCCGCGGCCTGCCGGGCCGCCTCGGCCTCGGCGGCGACGGTCTGCGAGGTCTGCTCGCGGACGATGGCGGCGAGATTCGGAAGGCCGGCGACGGTCGCGGTCTCGACCGCCGGGGCGGTCGCGCCCTCCGCCGCCAGAGCCGGGGAGGCGAACAGCGCCGCAACAGCAAGCGCCAGGACCGTCAGGAAACGCGAACGAAAGGAAGCGAACATGAAACCCCAAGATATTGCGGTCGTTCGATCGCCCGATTGCGTGATCGCAATGTTCGGTGATGTCCCGCCCGTCTGGCGCCCGCCGGTCTCTCCCGGTCCGCGGCGCCCCCGCATGTGAAGGCGAGATGGCGGGGCCACCGCCGCCGAGTCAAACCCGCCTCGCGCCAATCGCGGCGGGCCGGACCTGAGCCGGGACGAGTTGAACCCTGGAGGCGGAACCGGCGCACGGCGGCGCCGAATCGCTCAATCGTCCTCGTCCTCGCGGCCGACCAGGTTGAGCTCGCGGGCCTTGATCTGGCGTGTCATGCACCAGTGCATCAGAGCGTCCTCGCGGCCGTGGGTGATCCACACCTCGCGCGGCCTCAGCTCCTCGATGGTGGCGGTCAGCTCGTCCCAATCGGCATGGTCGGAGAGGATCAAAGGCAGCTCGACGTTGCGCTGCCGCGCCCGCTGGCGGACCCGCATCCAGCCCGACGCCATCGCGGTGATCGGGTCGGGCAGCCGCCGCGACCAGCGGTCGTTGAGCGCGCCCGGCGGGGCGACGACGATCCGGCCCTTCAATTCCTCCCTGGCGACGCCGGTGGCGGGGCGCAGCTCGCCCAGGTCGACGCCATGCTCGCGATAGAGGTCGCACAGGCGCTGGAGGGCGCCGTGGATGTAGATCGGCTCGTGGTGGCCGCGGCAGCGCGTCTCGGCGATCAGCCGCTGCGCCTTCCCCAGCGCATAGGCGCCGACCAGCACGCACCGGTCGGGATTTTCGTGGAGGCGCAGCAGCAGCCGGTCGATCTCGCTCGCCGTCTCGGGGTGGCGGAAGACGGGCAGGCCGAAGGTCGCTTCGGTGACGAAGACGTCGCACGGCACCGGCTCGAACGGGGCGCAGGTCGGGTCCGGCCGGCGCTTGTAGTCGCCCGAGACGACGATCCGCTCCCCTTCATGCTCGAGCACGATCTGGGCCGAGCCGAGCACATGGCCGGCGGGGACGAAGCTCGCTTCCACCGCGCCGATCCGCACCGTCTCGCCATAGGCCACCGCCCGCCCGCCCGGCTGCGGCCCGTAGCGGCAGGCCATGATCGCGAGGGTCTCGGCGGTCGCCCACACCTCGCCGTGGCCGCCGCGGGCGTGGTCGGAATGGCCGTGGGTGACGAGGGCGCGCGCCTTCGGCTCGCCCGGATCGACCCAGGCGTCCGCCGGCTTTATGTAGAGACCTTCGGGAAAAGGTTCGATCCAGGAACCGAGACGGGCCATCGGGAGCTATATGGGCGAGCGTTCCAGGGGAGCCAAGGCGGCTCCCGCAGTCGAAAGGATCGAGCGATGGACTTGGGTGCGGCGGGCTGGGGGCTTCAGACCATCGTCGGCGCGGTCCTGCTCGCGGCCGTTTTGCTGTGGGTGGTGCTGCGCAACCGCGCGTCGCGGGCGAGCATGGACCGCACCGAGCGCGGCACCCGCGACGTCTACGACCGGTCGGAGGAAGTCCGCCGGAGCGGCGACGACGAGGCCTGAGGGAGCGCGGCGCTGAGCGGCGCGGCGGACCCGCTGCCGCCGGTCGTCGCCGGCTGGTTCGAGGCGCGGGGCTGGCGGCCGCGGCGCCACCAGCTCGAGATGCTCGCCGCCGCGCGGGCGGGCCGCAGCGCCCTCCTCGTCGCGCCGACCGGGGCGGGCAAGACGCTGGCCGGCTTCCTGGCGAGCATCGTCGAGCTCGCCGAAACGCCGGCCGACGGCCTCCACACGCTCTACATCTCGCCGCTCAAGGCCCTCGCCGTCGACGTGCAGCGCAACCTGCTGACCCCGATCGAGGAGATGGGCCTTCCCATCCGGGTCGAGACCCGCACCGGCGACACGCCCGCCGACCGCAAGGCGCGGCAGCGGACGCGGCCGCCGCAGATCCTGCTCACCACGCCCGAATCGCTGAGCCTGCTCCTCAGCCACGAGGACAGCGCGACCCTGTTCGCCGATCTCGGCACGGTGGTGGTCGACGAGATCCACGCTTTCGCCACCGGCAAGCGCGGCGACCTGCTCTCGCTGTCGCTGGCCCGGCTGCAGCGCCTCTCGCCGCGGCTGCGCCGGGTCGGCCTGTCGGCGACCGTCTCCGACCCCGAGGCGTTCCGCGGCTGGCTCGCGCCGCATGGGGATTTCGAGGCGGTCGAGCTGGTCGAGGGGGAGCCCGGCGCGCCGGCCCGCCTGGCGATCATGCTGCCGGAGGGGGACAAGATACCGTGGGCGGGCCATAGCGGCCGCTGGGCCGCGCCCAGCGTGATGCGCGAGATCGAGGCCCACCAGACGACGCTGATCTTCTGCAACACGCGCTCGCTCGCCGAGCTCATTTTCCAGGATCTCTGGGCGGTCAACGAGCATCATCTGCCGATCGGCATCCACCACGGCTCGTTGGCGCTCGAGGCGAGGCGCAAGGTGGAGAAGGCCGTCGCCGAGGGGCGGCTGCGCGCCTTGGTCTGCACCGCCAGCCTCGACCTGGGCGTCGACTGGGGCGACGTCGACCTCGTCGTCCAGATGGGCGCGCCCAAGGGCTCGTCGCGGCTGATGCAGCGGATCGGGCGGGCCAACCACCGGCTCGACGAGCCGTCGGAAGCGATCATCGTCCCGGGCAACCGCTTCGAATATCTCGAGGCCCGCGCCGCCCTGGACGCGATCGAGCAAGGCGCGCTCGACGCCGAGCATTTCCGGCCCGGGGCGCTCGACGTTCTCGCCCAGCATATCATGGCGCTCGCCTGCGCGGCGCCGTTCCGGGAGGAGGCGATGCTGGACGAGGTGCGCTCGGCCGCGCCTTATGCCGGCCTCGGGGAAGAGACCTTCCTCGCCATCCTCTCCTTCATCGAGAGCGGCGGCTATGCGCTCAAGGCCTATGACCGCTTCCGCCGGATCGTGCGCGAGCCGGACGGGCTGTGTCGAGTCTCGCATCCCCGCTTCGTCCAGCAGCACCGCATGAATGCGGGGATCATCGTCGATACGCCGCTTTACTACGTCCGCTTCCGGGGCGGCCGGCTGCTCGGCACGGTCGAGGACAATTTCGCCGAGACCCTGAGCCCGGGCGACACCTTCTTCTTCTCCGGCCTGGTGCTCGAGCTCGACCGGATCGACGGCATCGACCTGCTCGTCCACGCCACCTCCAAGTCGGCCCGGATCCCGACCTACATGGGCGCCCGCATCGCGATCAGCACCAACCTCGCCGACCGCGTCCGCGCCTTCCTCCACGATCGAAGCCAGTGGGCGCGCTTCCCCGATCCGGTGCGCGACTGGCTGCAGGTCCAGGAGTATCGATCCGCCATTCCCGCGCCGGACCAATTGCTGGTCGAGACCTTCCCGCACGAGCGCATCCACTACATGGCCGCCTACAGCTTCGAAGGCTGGAACGCGAACCAGTCGCTCGGCATGCTGATCACCCGGCGGATGGAGAGCGCGGGCCTCAAGCCTTTGGGCTTCGTCGCCAACGATTATGCTTTGGCCTGCTACGGGCTGGAGCCGATTTCCGATCCCGCCGCGCTTTTCTCCCCAGACATTCTCGAAAAGGAGTTCGTCGACTGGGTGGAAGGCTCGCACCTTTTGAAGCGCGCCTTCCGGGAGGTGGCGGTGATCGGCGGCCTGGTGGAGCGCGCCCATCCCGGCAAGCGCAAGACCGGCAAGCAGGTGACCTTCTCCACCGACCTCATCTACGACGTGCTGCGGCGCTACGAGCCCGATCATCTGCTCTTGAAGGCCGCCTGGGCAGACGCCCGCGAGAAGATGACCGACGTCGGCCGCCTCGCCCGCCTGCTCGACCGCGCCCAGTCGACGATGCTCCACGTCGAGCTGGACCGCGTGTCGCCGATGGCGGTGCCGGTGCTCACCATCATCGGCCGCGAGCGGATGGCCCAGGGGACGGCGGACGACCAGATACTGATCGAGGCGGAAGGCCTCGCCGCTCTGGCGATGCGAGTCGATTGAGCGGCTCAGCCGCCGATCGGCGTCCCGAAGAAATCGATCGGCGCCAGCGTGAGGTGGTCGGCGATCACGGTCGGCATCAGGTGGAAGATCTGGTCTTCCCCCGCCTGGAAGCCCGCCACGCCGTTGCGGTCGACGACCAGGAAGGCCTCGCCCGCGAAATCGCCCTCGGTCGGCGTGAAGAACAGGCTGTGGTCCGCGCCGAGCCCGTGGCCGATCGCCTTGTCGACGTCGGCGAGGAAGCTGTCGCCCGAAAGCGCGCCGTGCCACACGCCCGGATCGAAGCCGGACGTGCCCATATGGTCGCCGAGCGTCTTTTCGGAAAAGTCGAAGCCGACCGTCATGCCGAGATGCACGCCGGCCTGGCTGACCGCTTCGGACGCCGCCGCCAAGGGCGAGCCGTCGGAGGCCGCCGTCGCGTGGGTCGAATCGGGGGTCGCGGTGGCGCCGCCGCCGGCCGAATCGTGGGTCGACGCCGCGGCGCCGAGGACCGGATCGAATCGCGGCTGCCAATGGGCGAGCAGGTCGGAGAAAGCGTCTCCGCCCTTGCCGTCGGCGGAGAAGATGTCCCAGCCGAACCGGCTCCATTCCGCCGCCGAATATTTGCCCACGAACAACCCCCAAGTCTCTGAAAAGCCGTTTGCTCCTAGCACAAAGCGGCGGGGAATCCAGCCCGCAAGGGACTCAGGCCGTCCAGGCCGGCGGCGCCAGCGGCCCGCGCCGGTAGCGGGCGGCCGGCACCGGACGGCGTCGCCGCCGCCACAAGGCGAAGGCGAGGCCCGCCACGGCGAGCGCCGCGCCGCGCGCGAAGCCGGGACGCC
>JBJMTY010000323.1:0-3789 GCA_045811445.1 Allosphingosinicella sp.
AAGGACGGTGGCACCCATCTGACTGGCTTCCGCGCGGCGCTCACGCGGACCGTGAACGCTTATGCTCAGCCGGGTGGTCTGCTCAAGGATTTGAAGGCGGGCCTGGGCGGCGATGACATCAGCGAGGGCATGGTCGCCATCGTCTCGATCAAGCACCCGGATCCCAAGTTCAGCAACCAGCCCAAGGACAAGCTGGTCTCGTCCGAGGTGAAGGGCATCGTCGAGCGCGTCGTCAACGAGCGGCTCGGCCGCTTCCTCGAGGAGCACCCGCGCGAGGCCAAGCAGGTCATCGAGAAGGCCGTCCTGGCGGCGCGGGCGCGCGAGGCCGCCCGCAAGGCCCGGGAGCTGGTCCAGCGCAAAGGCGCCCTGGACTTCTCCTCCCTACCCGGGAAGCTGGCCGACTGCCAGGAGCGGGACCCTGCCCTGTCCGAGCTCTACATCGTCGAGGGCGACAGCGCCGGCGGTTCGGCCAAGCAGGGCCGCAACCGCAAGGACCAGGCAATCCTGCCGTTGCGCGGCAAGATCCTCAACGTCGCCAGCGCGTCGGCCGACAAGCTGCGCGCCAACCAGGAGCTGCGCGATCTCGTGCAGGCGCTCGGCTGCGGCCAGGGCGACCGCTACGACGACGCCAAGCTGCGCTACGAGCGCGTCATCATCATGACCGACGCCGACGTCGACGGCGCCCATATCGCCACCCTTTTGATGACCTTCTTCTTCCAGGAGATGCCGCGGCTGGTCGAGGCCGGCGCGCTCTACCTCGCCCAGCCGCCGCTCTACCGGCTGTCGGCGGGAGGCACGGTCGCCTACGCCCGCGACGACGTCCATCGCGGCGAGCTGGAAGCGACGATGTTCAAGGGCAGGAAGGTGGACGTGAGCCGCTTCAAGGGCCTCGGCGAGATGAACCCGGGGCAATTGCGCGAAACGACGATGGACCCCAAGACCCGCGCCATGATCCGCGTCACCCTGCCCACCGAATATCAGCAGCAGCACCAGGTCCGCGACCTCGTCGACCGGCTGATGGGCCGCAATCCCGAGCACCGCTTCGCCTTCATCCAGAGCCACGCCGCCGAATTGGACGAGGAGCAGATCGACGCATGATCCGGCGCGCGCTGCTGCTCCTCGCCTTGCCGCTGGCGGCCTGCTCCGCGCCGGGCGCCGGCGCGCCGAGCGGCGAGGCGGTGTTCCGCAAATGCGCGATCTGCCACCGGATCGGAGCGGCGGAGGGCAATGCCATCGGGCCAAACCTCCACAATGTGGTCGGGCGCAAGGCGGGGTCGCTCGCCGACTTCAACTATTCGCCGGCGATGCGCGCCACCCGCTTTACCTGGGACGAGAAGAAGCTCGACGCCTTCCTCACCGCGCCGCAGCGTTTCGTGCCGGGCACCAAGATGACGTTCAGCGGCCTCCCCGACGCGCCGTCGCGCAAGGCGGTGATCGGCTATCTGAAGCGCAATTCGGGCGCCCGGTGACGAGGCGAGCGACATGCGCCTGCTGAAACAATTCCTGCTCCTCCTCGTCCTGCTCGGCGCCCCGGCCGCCCCGGCCGCCGCCGCCGAGCCCGCGCCGGCCTTGCGCCAGCGCGCGGCGGACCTCGTCCCGCTGTTCAACGGGGCGACACCCCCCGCCCCTTTGTTCGCGCCTTCCTTCCTCGCCGCCGTCCCGGAGGCGCAGGTGGCGTCGATCGCGGCGCAGCTGCGCGCCAGCTACGGCGCCGCCAAGAGCGTCGGGACGATCGAGGCGGCGAACCCCTGGCAGGGGATCGTCCGCTTCGCGTTCGAGAAGGCCACTTTGCGGATGAGCCTGGCGGTCGACCCGGCCGAGCCGCATCTCGTCACCGGCCTCAGGATCGAGGGCGTCGAGGGCGGGTCCGACACCGCCCGCTCGGTGCTCGCCGAGATCGGCGCCCTGCCCGGCCTTGTGTCGCTGTCGGCGGCCCTGCTTGGCGACAAGGAGCCGCCGCAGGCCGTGCTCGCGCTCCAGCCGGACCGGCCGATGGCGGTCGGCTCGGCGTTCAAGCTGTGGGTGCTGGCCGAGCTGGCGCGGGAAGTGAAGGCGGGCGAGCGGCGCTGGAGCGACGTGGCGCCGCTGGGCCCGCCGTCCCTCCCGTTCGGCCGGCTGCGCAGCTGGCCCCGCGGCTCGCCGATGACGCTGCATAGCCTGGCGGCGGCGATGATCTCGGAGAGCGACAATACCGCCGCCGATACCCTGCTCGCTCTGCTCGGCCGCGAGAAGGTGGAGCGGCTGCTCCCGGCCCTCGGCGTCGGCGCCGCGGAGCGCGACCGCCCGCTGCTGCTCACCCGCGAGGCCGCCGCGCTGAAGGCGGATGCGGCGCTGCGGAGCCGTTGGCTGGCGGCTGGCCCGGCGGGCAGGCGCGCTTTGCTCGGCGGCGAGGTGGCGCGGGCCGACCTCGCCCGGATCGACCTTGCCGCGCTCGATACGGCGCCGGTCGCGGCGGACCAGGTCGAATGGTTCGCCTCGACGTCCGACCTCGCCCGCTCGCTCGACTGGCTGCGGCGGGCCGGCGATTCCGACGCGCTCGCCATCCTCGCCATCAATCCGGGCCTGCCGCCGGCGGTCGCCGACTTCTATTATGCGGGCTACAAAGGCGGGTCGGAGACGGGCGTGCTCAGCCTCGCCTTCCTGCTGCGCCGCCGGGATGGGCGGTGGCTGGCGGTGGCGGTGGCGTGGAACGACCCGGCCGCCAAGCTGGACGACAATCGCCTGCTGCTGCTCATGTCGCGCCTGCTGCCCCTCCTCGCCCGCGGCGAGGTGGAGCGCCTTCGCTAGCGCCCGCTTTCCTCGCGCGGGCGCTGCAGCGCCTTCGCTTCCTCCTCGGCCTTGGCGCGGGCGGCGCGCACCGCCTCGACGTCGGCCGATGCTTTCTCGCACCACGCCTTCTGCGCCTCGTCGAGCGAGCCCGCCGCGTCGAGGCAGCGGCCGAGCGCCACCGGGCGGGGCAGCAGGTCGAACGGATCGAGCGAGGAATCCTTGCGCGCGATCGCGCCCTTCATCGCCGCGAAATAAGCCAGCCAGGCGCGGCGCACCTTGGCGTCGCGGCCGGCCGGCGTTGCATCGAGCGGGGCCGGCGCCGGCACGTCCAGGCCCTTGAGCGGCACCTTGGCGAGGCGCGCCGCCGCCTCGTCGAAGCGGCCGAGCTCGCGCAAGGCGTCGATCGCCCGCCCTTCCATGCCGATCCAGTTCAGATCCCTGGGCCGCGCCGGCACCTTTGCCGACACCTCGGCCAGCTCGGCGAGGTAGCGCTTGCGCAGCTCGGGCCGGTCCTCGGCCTGCCAGCTCGCCTGGAGGAGGACGTAGAGATAATCCTCGGGGCCCAGCCCCATCGCCTTCATCAGCCAATAAGCGCGGTAATAAGGAACGTCCTCCTTGCGCAGCGCCTGATAGGCCTCGGAGGCGACGAGCGGCTCCAGCTTCGCCACTTCGTCGGGCTCGTAATCCTTGTAGAGAATGAGGCCGTTGTCCGGGCATTCCGGCAGCGGCGCCGGGACGATGCCGGTGGAATAAGGCCGCCCGTCGGGCCGCTCGCCGGACGGCACCACCGCCGGCGCCGGACGATAGGTGAAACTCGCGCCGCCGACCGGGCAAGTCATGGTGCGCGGCGCCGGCACGGCGGCGGCGGCGGCGGGCGCCGCCAGCGCCAGGGGCAACAAAAACAGGAAACGCATGCTCACCTCCTAGGGTCCGTACTCGATACCCGCAATGGTCGGGATCGCCCGGAGAAGGCCGCCGGCAAGGAGGGCGGCGCAGGCCGGGCTGGTTGCCCGGACAAGC
>JBJMTY010000324.1:0-14017 GCA_045811445.1 Allosphingosinicella sp.
AAGCGGGCGTTGCGGATGTTGATCGGCCCGTCGCGCGTAAAGGCCTGGCCGGTGCGGCCGGAGCGGGTGGGAAGGACGCAGTCGAACATGTCGATGCCGCGCTCGACCGCGCCCACTATGTCGTCGGGCTTGCCGACCCCCATCAAATAGCGTGGGCGGTCCTCCGGCAGCTGGCCGGGCGCGAAATCGAGGCAGGCGAACATCGCCTCCTGCCCCTCCCCCACCGCAAGGCCGCCGACCGCGTAGCCGTCGAAGCCGATTTCGACGAGCGCCTCCGCCGACGCGCGGCGCAGCCCCTCGTCGAGGGCGCCCTGCTGGATGCCGAACAAAGCGGCCGCCTCGGCATGGCCGCCGCCGCCGTCGAATGCGTCGCGCGAGCGCCTCGCCCAGCGCATCGAGCGCGCCATCGCCTCCGCCTGGGTCTCCGGAGCCGAGGTCGTGGGCACGAGTTGATCGAAGGCCATGACGATGTCGGAGCCGAGCAGGCGCTGGATCTCGATCGACCGCTCGGGCGAGAGCAAATGCTTCGAGCCGTCGAGGTGGCTGCGGAAGGCGACGCCTTCCTCGCTCACCTTCACGAGGTCGGTGAGGCTCATCACCTGGTAGCCGCCGCTGTCGGTGAGGATCGGCCGCTCCCAGCCCATGAACCGGTGCAGCCCGCCGAGCCGCGCGACCCGCTCGGCGCCCGGGCGGAGCATCAAATGATAGGTGTTGCCGAGGAGGATGTCGGCGCCGCTCGCCCGCACGTCGGCGGGCTTCATCGCCTTGACCGTGGCGGCGGTGCCGACCGGCATGAAGGCGGGGGTCCGGATGTCGCCGCGGCGCATCGAAATCAGCCCGGTGCGGGCGGCGCCGTCGCGCGCGGCGATGGCGAAGGCGAAGCGGGGGCGGGAGTCCATCGCGCCCCCCTAGACCGCCGCCGGCGGCGCGCAAAGCGCTCGACAAGCCCGCCGAAGCGAGCGATGGCTGCACTCCCTTTGTAGGAGACCGGCCATGGCCAAGGGACAAGTACGCGGCAACAAGGAAACCAGGAAGCCCAAGAAGGAGATCAAGAAGACGATCGCCGCCAACCCATCGACCAAGGGCTCGACGCGCACGGATGGCTGAGAATTTCGCCCGGCATCGCCAGCCCTGGAAGCAGGAGGAGATCCAGAAGCTCCACCAGCTGGCGGGCAAGGAGATGTCGCTGCGGGCGATCGCCAGGGCATTGACCCGCACCGAGGAGTCGGTGAAGGACCGGGCGAAGCTCGACGGCCTCAAGATCAGCAAGCTGCGCTGACCGGGCGCCGTCCCTGGACACGGAAAGACCCATGGCCGACACCCCGCCCGACCACCTTTCGCTCGATCCCCGCAGCCCGCATTTCGACGCGGACCTGCTGCGCCGCGGTATCGGCATACGCTTCAAGGGCCGCGAGCGCCGCGACGTCGAGGAATATAGCGTCTCCGAAGGCTGGATCCGCGTCCAGGCCGGCAAGACGATGGACCGCCACGGCCGGCCGCTCACCATCAAGCTGACCGGCTAGGTCGAGCCCTATTTCACCGACGTCGCCGAAGCCGGCGAAGGCGACGGCGACGGGGAGGCGGCCGAGACCGAGGCCTAGCCAACCGCCAGGCCGAGCCGCTCGAGCGGTCCGCCGAACGTTCCCGCCACTATCGCCGCCTGGATCGCCGTCGCCGCTCTCCGCCTCCGAATGCGACACCGAATCGGCGCGACTTCGCTCGCAAGCGGCGCGCGCGTGGGCTAGACTGCGCCCGATCGTGGGAGGGGGCCTATGGCACGCAAGCGCAAGCCGATGGTGGGATGGTTCGATCCGCGCCAGCTCGCGGCGACGGCGATGCGGGTGGTCATCTCGACTCTGTTCGGGGAGTTCGCCGACCGGCGCGAGGCTTTCGCCGCGGCGAATCCACTCAGCGACCGGCAGCTCGATCCCGAGTGCGACTATTCCGCGCGCGGCGGCGACCACGATTTCTGGTTCGACTATCTCGCCGACACCGGCGACGGCTGGAACCCGACTTATGCCGTCGCCCGGCTGCTCGCGCGCGACTCGCTCGCGGTGCGGGCAAGCGAGCAAGGGCCGCTCCTGGGCGAACCGCTGCCGCGCGGCGCCGTGCTGGTGATGGGCGGCGACCAGGTCTATCCGACCGCCTCGCTCGAGGAATATGAGAGCCGGCTTCGCTACCCGTTCGAGGAAGCCTGGACGGCCGAAGCAGGCGGGAGCGCCGGAGCATCACCGGCCCCGGAAGAGAAGAGGCCCGATCTCTTCGCCGTCCCCGGCAACCACGATTGGTATGACGGGCTGCGGAGCTTCTTCCAGCTTTTCTGCCGCCGCACCATCAAGGCGACGGGCCAGGCGGGCACGAACCGGCGCGGCGCGACCCTCTGCGGCCGCCAGACGCATCAGACGCGCAGCTATTTCGCGCTGAAGCTGCCCGGCGGCTGGTGGCTGTGGGCGCTGGACAGCCAGCTCGAAGGCTATATCGACCAGCCCCAGGTCGACTATTTCCAGTTCGTCGCCGAGCAGTGGATGGATCGGGGCTCGAAGCTGATCCTGTGCACCGGCACGCCGGACTGGGAATATGTGCGCGAGGACGCGCCGGAGAAATTCGAGACGCTCTCCTACGTGGAGCGGCTTGCCCCCGCCGTCGCCGGCAAGGGCCACCAGCTCAAGCTGCTGCTCAGCGGGGACACCCACCATTATGCCCGCTTCGTCGAGAACGGCCTCAACCACATCACGTGCGGGGGCGGCGGCGCCTTCCTTCACCCGACCCATCATCTGCCCAAAGACCCGATCGAGTTCGAATCGACCTATCCGGAACCGGGGGTCCCTTACGATCGCCACAAGTCGCCTTATGCCCGTCGCCTTACCATCGCTCGCAAGCAAGGCAGCCACGAGGAAGCCTTGTATCCCGACCGGGCGAGGTCGCGGAGCCTGACGGCGGGCAATCTCTTCTTCGCGTTCAAGAATTGGCAGCTGACGCTGACGCTGGCCGGCATCTACCTGTTCTTCACCTGGCTGCTGGACTTCAACGCGCGGGTTTCGGGCCGGGGCTACCTTGCCGACGCGCTGGCCGCCGGAACCCTGCCGGAGGCCGTCTGCGCTTATTGGGGCCTGGTCGCCTACTCGCCGTGGTCCGTGCTGCTCTGCATCACCGCCGGGGTCGGCTACCGCTATTTCGCCGACATAGCGAACTCCGCCGGGCGATGGCTCGCCGGCCTGGCGCACGCCGCCGTCCAGGCGGGGGTGGTGACGCTCGTCACCTGCTTCGTGGTGCTCCAGCTCGCGCCGCACATCCACTCCGGCATCTGGCGCGACATCCTGTGCCTGGCGGCCGCCGCCGCCGCGTCGGCTTTGGCGTCAGCGACCGTGATCGGCCTCTACCTTTGGCTGTTCCTGTCGGTGTTCAAGCTGCACTGGGGGCATTTCTCGTCGCTGGCGATCGAGGGCTATAAATGCTTCCTGCGCCTCCGCATCGACGCGGACGGGCGGCTGCACGTCTATCCGATCGGCCTGACGAAGGTGCCGGGAACGCGGGGATGGCCGTGGCAGCGCAAAGGCAAGCCCGCCACGCCGCCCCTGTCGCCGCACCTGATCGAGGAGCCGATCGTCATCGCTTGAGGGAAACACCGCGCGGCCGCGCGAGAAGAATGGTGCCCAGAAGAGGACTCGAACCTCCACGCCCTTGCGAGCGCCAGCACCTGAAGCTGGTGCGTCTACCAATTCCGCCATCTGGGCACGGGGTAGGCCGCGCGAACTAGGGGCCGCGCCCGCGCTTGTCAACGCGCAGGCGAGCGGGCATGGCAGCGCCGATCTTATTTCGGCGATACCGGTTTCAAGGGACGACGATGGACCGTTTGGTCACTCTCTTCGGCGGCGGCGGCTTCCTCGGGCGCTACGTCGCCCAGGCTCTGTTCCGGTCCGGCGCGCGGGTGCGGATCGCGCAGCGCGACCCGGGCGCCGCTTACTTCCTGAAGCCGCTCGCCAGCCTCGGCCAGGTCCAGTTCTGCCCGGTCGACATACGCGACGCGGACCGGGTGCGCGCCACCGTGGCGGGCAGTGACGCGGTGGTGAACCTCGTCGGCGTGCTCAAGGGCGACTTCGAGGCTTTCCACGTCGACGGCGCCCGCAACGTCGCCGAGGCGGCGGCTGGGCTAGGAGCCAAGGCGCTGGTCCAGGTGTCGGCGATCGGCGCCGAGGCGGAGATGGACAGCGCCTATTTCCGCACCAAGGCGGGCGGCGAGGCGGCGGCGCGCGCCGCCATGCCGGGCGCTACGATCGTCCGCCCGTCTTTGCTGTTCGGGCGCGAGGACAATTTCGTCAACCGCTTCGCCGGCCTCGCCCGCCTGGCCCCGGTGCTGCCGGTGGTGCGGCCGGGGATGCGGATCCAGCCGGTCTACGCCGCCGACGTCGGCCGCGCGATCGCCGCCGCCCTGCTCGACCCCGAGACGCACGGCGGCCGCGCCTACGAGCTGGGCGGGCCGCAGGTGATGACGATGCGCGAGCTGATGGCCTGGGTCTGCGAGACGACCGGTCATCGCCGTCCGCTCGTCGACCTGCCCGACCCCGCCGCCGCCCTGATCGCCCGCCTGACCGGCTGGGCGCCGGGCGCGCCGCTCACCTGGCAGCAATGGCTGATGCTCCAGAAGGACAATGTCGTCTCGCCCGGTACGCCGGGGCTCGAGGCGTTCGGGATCCCGGGCACGCCGCTCATCGCCGTCGCGGAGGGTTGGCTCACCGCCTATCGCCGGCGCGGCCGCTTCGCCGCCAAGCAGCCTTACTGACGCCCCTTCCCCAGGCGGAGCCTCCATGCCCGATATCCTGACCATCATCCTGCTCGGCATCGTCGAGGGCGTCACCGAGTTCCTCCCGGTCTCCTCGACGGGGCATTTGATCCTGGCCGGCGCCCTGCTCGGCTATGACGAGAATCACTGGAAGGTGTTCAACGTCGTCATCCAGCTCGGCGCGATCCTCGCCGTGGTCGTGCTCTACTGGCGGACCTTCCTCGCCGTGCTGACCGGCCTCGTCAGCCGCGAGCCGGGAGCGTGGCGGTTCCTGCGCAACGTGGTCGTCGCCTTCATCCCTTCGGCGGTGCTCGGCCTGCTGCTCCACAAGCAGATCGAGGCGATGCTCGGCAGCCCGATGATCGTGTCCGTTGCGCTGATCGCCGGCGGCCTCGCCATCCTCGCCATCGATCGCGGCCAGATGCGCGGGACCGAGCGCGGCGTCGCCGACATCTCGCTCGGCAAGGCGCTGGGCGTCGGCCTGATCCAATGCATATCGATGGTGCCTGGCGTCAGCCGCTCGGGCGCGACCATCCTGGGCGCCCTCGCGCTCGGCGTCGAGCGGCGGACGGCGGCGGAGTTCAGCTTCTTCCTCGCCATCCCGACCATGCTCGGCGCGACCACGCTCGAGCTCGCCAAGAATCATGACGATCTCGGCGTGAGCTTCGGCGCGATCGCCCTCGGCTTCGTCGTCTCGTTCGTCGTCGCTTTGGTGGTGATCCGCTGGTTCATCGGCATCGTCTCGCGCCGCGGCTTCGCGCCCTTCGCCTGGTACCGGATCGCCGCCGGCGGCGCCGCCTTGATCTGGCTGCTCGCCCGCTAGGGTCCTAAGTCGTTCAGAAAACGGTCATCCCGGCGAAGCGATGGTTGGCAACCGAGTCGCGCACGGGCGCGTTTTGCCGTGTGCGCCCGATTTCTAGGAGGCCCGTCTTGCGTAAGCTCATCCTGGCCGCGGCCCTGGCCGCCATCGCTGCCCCGGCTTTGTCCCAGCCCCGCCCGCACGCTCCGCCGCCGCGCGACGATCTGGCGCGGGCGCTGCCCAATCCGAACGAGGTGGAGCGGATGGGCGAAGCCATCGCCCGCGTCGCCGACGCCCTGATGGAGGTCGACGTCGGTCCGATGGCGGACGCGATCGACCCCGCCCGCCGCTACGGCCTGCGCCGCGGCCCCGCGACGCTGGGCGACCTCGCCTCCCGCCGCGACCCCTATGCGCGCGAGCGGATGCACGGCGAGATTGCCGGCGCCGCCGCGGGCCTCGGCGCCGCGACGCGCGAGCTCGCGATCCTGGCGCCGATGCTGCGCGACAGCTTCCTCGACGCGACGCGGCGCATGGACGCCGCGATGCGCGACAGCCGCCCGCGCCGCGAGCGGTACGAGGACCGCGACGAGGACGGCGGCCCGGACGGCCGCTGAAAACCGGGGATAAGCCCGCCGATTGAGTGGACGCCGGCGCCGCCGCGCCGCTAAGACGGCTGCCCATGTGGCAGCTCTACCAATTTCCGCTCTGCCCCTTCTCGCGCAAGGTCCGGCTGATGCTCGCCGAGAAGGGGGTGGCGCACGAGCTGGTGCGGGAATTGCCCTGGCTGCGGCGCGACGAGTTCGCCGATCTCAACCCGTCGGGCAAGACGCCGGTCCTGGTCGAGGAAGCGCGCGGCATCGTGCTGATCGACAGCGCCGCGATCTGCGAATATTTCGAGGAGACCGTCGACAAGGCGCCGATGATCCCCGGCACCGCGCCCAACCGCGCGGAAGTGCGCCGTCTCGCCGCCTGGTTCGACGAGGGCCTGCACGGGGAAGTCGTGCGGCCGCTGATGGAAGAGAGGATGCTGAAGCGCCTCGTCAGCCGCGACCCGCCCGACACGCGCGTGCTGCGCGACGCGATGAAGACCGCCAACGCCCATCTCGATTATATCGACTATTTGCTCGATCACCGCCGCTGGCTGGCGGGCCCCGCCCTCAGCCTCGCCGACCTTGCCGCCGCCACCCAGCTCTCGGTCGCCGACTATCTCGGCGGCATCGACTGGCGCGGCCACAAGCAGACCGCCGACTGGTATATGGTGATGAAGTCGCGGCCGAGCTTCCGCTCGCTGCTCGCGGAGCGGATGGAGGGCATCGCGCCTCCGGCCCATTACGACAAGGTGGATTTCTAAAAGGGCTCGGGGGCACGCGCCAGGCGCGCCCCCTCCCCGTTTAGTCCGGCTTAGCGGCGGTCGCCGAAGAGGCGCAGCAGGAACAGGAACATGTTGATGAAGTCGAGGTAGAGGGTCAGCGCCCCCATCACCGCCGACTTCGCCGCCAGCTCGCCCGAGCCCTGGACGACGAAATACATGCTCTTGATCTTCTGCGTGTCGTAGGCGGTGAGGCCGGCGAAGATGAGCACGCCGATCACGCTGATCGTCAGGCCCATCGGCCCGCTCGGCCAGAAGGCGTTGAGCACCATCGCGATCAGCAGGCCAACGAGGCCGATGAGCAGGAAGCTCCCCCAGCCGCTGAGGTCACGCTTGGTCGTGTAGCCCCAGAGGCTCAGGCTGGCGAAGCCGGCGGCGGTCGCGAAGAAGGTCTGCGCGACCGACGAGCCGGTATAGACCAAAAGCAAGGTCGACAGCGAGGCGCCGACCAGGCCGGCATAGGCCCAGAACAAGGCCTTGGCCGTGCCGCTCGAGATGCGGTTGATGCCGAAGCTGAGGATCATGACGAGCGCCAGCGGCGCCAGCGTCACCACCCAGCCGAGCCCGCTCGGCCGACCCGTCTCCGGGTTGATCAGGCTCATCACGGCGCCGCTATAGGCCATCGCCAGAGCAACGATGCCGGTGAGCAGCACGCCCGAGGCCATGTAATTGTAGACCGACAGCATGTAGGACCGCAGGCCCGCGTCGAAGGCGGCGCCTTCGCGGCCGTAAGCGGCCGTATGCGGCGAGGCGGTCGCGCGCGGGTCAAATCCGTTAGCCATTGCGTATCACTCCTTGTCGCGGCGGATCGAACCGCCGCCGGCTCAATATCGGGCTGTTGGTGGTTACGTTCAAGGAAAACCGGTCGCGCGCCCGGCGGCGCCTGCGCTACAGCGTCCCGCATCATGCAGCGCCTGTTCGTCGCGATCCGCCCGCCGCTCGACATCCGCGAGCGCCTGCTCGCCGCGATGGGCGGCGTCTCCGGGGCGCGCTGGCAGGATGAGGATCAGCTTCATCTCACCCTGCGCTTCATCGGCGAGGTCGACCGCCACGCCGCGCGCGACGTCGATGCGGCCCTGGCCGCCGTCCACCATCCCCGCTTCGAGATGGCGCTGGCCGGCCTCGGCAGCTTCGAGCGGCGCGGCGAGCCGGTGGCCTTGTGGGCAGGCGTCGCGCCGCACGAGCCGCTGAAGGCGCTCCACAACAAGATCGATCAGGCGCTGAGCCGGGCCGGTCTCGAGGCCGAGCGGCGTGCCTACACGCCGCACATCACGCTCGCCCGCCTGCCGCGCGGCAGCGGTTCGGTGCGGGGCGCGATCGAGACCAATGGCGGCCTTGCCAGCCCGCCTTTCCCCGTCGAGGAATTCAGCCTGTTCGAGAGCCGGCTGACGCCCGAGGGCCCGCTCTACACCCGGCTCGAACGCTACGCGCTCGACTGATTACTTTGCCGCGCGAACGAAGGCGGCGATCGTGTCGGCGAGCGGGACGGCGAGCGGGAGATCGGGATTGGCGTAGGCGGCGAGATTGGCGGCGCGGTCGTCGGCGGGAACGGCCTTCAGCACATGGTTCATGCCGGGGATGAGGGCGAGCTTCGCCTTGGGCTGGGCCGCCGCGAGCCGCCGCGCGTCGGCGACCGAAACCTGCAGGTCCGCTTCGCCCTGCACGATCAGCAGCGGGCCCCGGAACGCGCCGGCGAGCGCGGCGGGATCGTAGGAGAAGAGGTCGATCAGGAAGCCCTGCACCGGCGGCGCGAACAGCCCCAGCAGAGCGGGGCTCATCGCGGCGGTGTCGACCCTTTGCCCGGCCTTGAGCTTGTCGAGAGCGGCGTCGGCCTCGGCGACGAGCGGTCCGTTGGCGGGATTGGCACGGAGCTGCTCGCGGACCACCGCGTCGAGCGGACGGCCCGCCGCGGCGATGAGGACGAGGCCGCAAATCCCCTCCGGCCTGGCGGACGCGGCCAGCGCGACGAGCCCTCCCTCGCTGTGGCCGGCGATCCAGACGCAGCGCGCGCCGGTACGGGCACGGACTGCCGCCACCCAGGCGTGGACGTCGGCGGCATAGTCGCCGATCGTCACCGCGTTGGCGTCGGCCACCGCCGCGCGGCTGCCGAACATGCCGCGTTTGTCGATCCGCGCGGTCGACACGCCGCGCGCGGCCATATCCTGGGCGAGCATCCGATAGGCCGCCGCGCGCACGCCCAATGGATTGTTGCCGTCGCGGTCGGTCGGCCCGGACCCGGGGATGATGAGCATCACCGGCGCCTTCGGATCGGCGGCCCGTTGCAGCGTGCCGGCGAGCGGCCCCTGCGGCCCCGGCGCCTGGATCTCCTCCGGCGCGGGCATAGCGGCGGCGGCGAGTGCGGCGAGCAGGGTCAGGAAAGCCAAGGCCATGCGGGCGAGAACAGCGAAGGATGCCGCCGCCGTCAAGCGCCGGACGCGGCGAGCAGCCGATCGACCATGCCGGCATAGCCGCCCCCGAACAGGCGGAGGTGGATCAGCGCGGGAAACAGCTGGTAGATCGCCCGCCGTTCCTCCCAGCCGGGCTCGAGCGCGCCATAGGCGGACCAGAATTCGGGGCCCGGCGTGTCGAACAAAGTCAGCATGGCGAGATCGACTTCCGAATCGCCATGATAACAGGCCGGGTCGATCAGGGCGGCGAGGCACCCGTCCCGCACGAGGATATTACCGCCCCACAAGTCACCGTGCAGGAAAGCCGGCGGCGGCGCGGCGGGCAGCCGGTCGCCCAGCGTCGCGGCGAGCGCCTCGATCCGCTCGCGCCAGGGGCGGTCGAGCACCCGCGCGGTTGCGACCAGGCGGCGCTCGGCCCAGAAATCGGGCCACGACTCCGTCTCGCGATTGTCGAGCTCGACCGTGCCGATGCGGTAGTCGGCGGGCCAGCCGTATCGCTCCCCACGGCGGGAATGGAGCTGATTGACCCAAGCGCCGAGGTCGCGCCAGGCGGCGGGGCTGAACACCCGGTCGTTGTCGACGAACTCGAGGAACAGCAGGCCGTCATGCTCGCTTTCCACCCGCGGCGCCGGGATGCCGGCGCCGGCAATGGCGCGGAGCATGGCGGCTTCCGCCGCGACCGCGGGCCCGCCCTTGGCGACCGAGCGGCGTCCGTCGGCGCGCGGCACCAGCAAGGCTTCGGATAGGTCGCCGCCCGCCAGCCGCTCGAGCCGCTCCTCCGGCACGGCGGCGAGAGCGGCGACGCGGCGGGCGAAGGCGGTCATCCCCCTTCCGCCGCGATCTTGCGCGCCAGCCCCCGCGCCCCTTGCGCGACATCCGCCCAGGCCGCGTCGAAATGGCTGTCGTCGCCATAATAGGGGTCGGCGACGGCCTGGCCCTCCCGCCCCTCGACATGGTCGAGCAGCAGCGACAGGCGCGCCTTGGCGCCGGGCGGCCGCAGCCGCTCGAGGTCGGCCAGGTTCTGCGCGTCGAGCGCGACGATATGGTCGAACCGGCCGAAGTCGCCCGCCCATACCTGCCGGGCGCGCAGGTGCGCGATGTCGATGCCGTTCCTGGCCGCCACCGCCGCCGCGCGCCGGTCGGGCGGATGGCCGATATGCCAGTCGCCGGTGCCGGCCGAATCCACCTCGACGTCGAGCCCGAGCCGCTCGGCCTCCGCCCCGAAAGCCGCCTCGGCCAGCGGCGAGCGGCAGATGTTGCCGAGGCAGACGAACAGCACAGAGACCGTCAAGCCAACCCTCCTGTTGCCAAGCGCCGCCGCTCTGCTAGCCAGATGGCGAGGCCGGCACAATGGAGGGGTCATGGCGGCGAGCGGGAAAGCGGGGGCCGCACCGGCGCGCGTCGGCGCCTACGCCTGGTACGCCTTGCTCGTCCTGGTCCTCGTCTACGTCGTCAACTTCATCGACCGGCAGATCATCTCGATCCTGGCCCAGGACATCAAGGCCGATCTCGCCGTCGACGACGCCCAGATCGGCTTCCTCTACGGCACCGCCTTCGCCGTCTTCTACGCGCTGTTCGGCATCCCGATCGCGCGGCTGGCCGACAGCTGGTATCGCGGCCGGCTGATCGCGATCGGCCTCGGCCTGTGGTCGTCGATGACAATCCTCTCCGGCTTCGCGAGCAGCTTCCTCATGCTGGCCGTGGCGCGGATCGGCGTCGGCATCGGGGAGGCCAGCGCGTCGCCCGCGGCTTATTCGATGATCTGCGACCGCTTCCCCAGGGAAAAGCGCGCCACCGCCCTCTCAGTCTATTCGAGCGGCCTCTACATCGGCGGCGCGATCAGCCTGCCGATCGGCGGCTTCGTGTCGAGCGCGTGGAACCGGGCCTGGCCGCAGGGCCTCGGCGCGCCGCTCGGCCTCGCCGGCTGGCAGGCCGCCTTCCTCGCCGTCGGCGTGCCGGGCCTCGTCCTGGCGTTGTGGGTGCTGACCCTGCGCGAGCCGGTGCGCGGCGGCCTCGACGGACTGCCCCAGCCGCTCGCGCGCCCGAATGCGTGGCGCGAGTTCGGCAAGGAGCTGGCGGCGATCCTCCCGCCTTTCACCCTGCTGACGGCGGCCCGCCAGCCGCGCGGCCTCGCCTTGAACCTCGCCGTCCTCGCAATCGTCGCGGCCGCGGCCAACGGCCTCATCCTCGTCACCGGCGGCAAGCCGTCCGATGTCGCGCAATGGGCGGCCTACGGCCTCGGCGTCTACGCCGTCTTCTCCTGGGTCCAGTCGCTCCGCCGGCGCGATCCGCCGACCCACCGCCTGATCTGGGCGACGCCGACCGTCCTGCTGCTCGCCGCCGCCTTCGGCAGCATCGCCTTCATGAGCTATGCGGTGTCGTTCTGGGTGCCGCCCTACGCGCTGCGCACCTTCTATCACGACCCGGCCGAGCCCGCGCGGATCCTCGCCGGCCTCACCGCTGCGCAGGAGGTCTCGGCGCTCGTCGGCTGGTCGGCGGCGATCGCGGCGGCGGCGGGCGCGATCCTCGGCGGCGTGGTGGCGGACCGCTGGCGGCGCCGCGACCCGCGCGGACGGATCTTCGTCAACATGCTCGCCGTCGTCCTGCCCGCGCCGGCGGTCTGGTACATGTTCGCGACCGACAGCCTCGCCGGCTTCTACCTCGCCAGCCCCGTCGCTCAATTCTTCGGCTCTGCCTGGGTGGGCGCCGCCATCGCGACGCTGCAGGACCTCGTCCTGCCTCGCATGCGCGCCACGGCCGGCGCCACCTACGTGCTCGGCACGACGATGGTCGGCCTCGCGCTCGGCCCCTATTGCGCGGGCAAGATGTCGGTGCTCACCGGCAGCCTCAGCAGCGGCATCCTCAGCCTCTACGTCGTGCCGCCGTTCACGCTCGTCGCGTTGTGGCTCGGCTCGCGCCGTCTCGCCGAGCTCGAGGCGAGCAAGCTCGACCGTGCCCGCGAGGCCGGCGAAGCGGTCTAGCGAAGAACCAGCACGCCGCAGGCGATCCGCGCGCCGGAATTGCCCGAAGGGTCGGTGCGATAGTCGTCGGGCGCAGCGTGGACGACGATCGCCGCGCCGTCGGCGTCGAGCAAGGCGGCGAGGCTCGCCCCCGGGATGGTCTGCTCGAACCCGCCGCGCCGGTCGTTGCCGACGACAAGGTTGGGCAGGTCGCCCATGTGCATGCCCTTGGGATTGTCCTTGCCGTGCTGGCGTCCCGCCGGGTTCCAGTGCGGACCGGCGCTCGCGAAGGCGGGCGGATCACAACGGCCGACGGCGTGGAGGTGGACGCCGTAGCTGCCCACCCCGAGCCCGTCGGTCTCGATCCGCACGCGCACCGAATCCCCGGCGGCTTCGACGGACGCCCGGCCGATCGCCCGGCCGCCCGGCTCGTGGATTTCGGCGGTGGCGACAGCGGCGGCGCGCGGTGCCGGACCGGAAGTCGTGGCGGCGGTGCAGGCGCCGAGCGCGAGCGCCGCCAGCAACGGGGGATGGATCAGCTTCAAGGCGCCGCCTCCTTTAATCGCAAGGTGACGCTATCGGCCGGAAGGCGCCCCGCCTCAAGCGCCGCGAGACGCCCGCCCGATCCCGTACCATCTGAGCCCGGCTTCCTCGACGTCCTCAGGGGGATAGACGTTCCTGAAGTCGACGAAGATCGGCCGGGCCATGGTCCGCGCCAGCCGCTCGAGGTCGAGCGCCCGCAGCACGTCCCATTCGGTCACCAGCACGACCGCGTCGGCCCCCTCGGCCGCGGCGTAGGGATTGTCGAAGAAGGCGACGCCTTCCATCGCCAGCTTCGCCTGCTCGATGCCTTCGGGATCGTAACCGCGCACCTGCGCGCCGGCATCCTGCAGCGCCTGGACGATGCTGATCGAGGGCGCATCGCGCATGTCGTCGGTATTCGGCTTGAAAGTGAGGCCGAGGATCGCGACCGTCGCCCCCCTGGCGTCGCCGCCCAATGCCTGGACGACCTTGCGGCCCATCGCGCGCTTGCGCAGGTCGTTGACCTTGACCACCGATTCGACGACCCGCAGCGGCGCCTCATGGTCCTCGGCCGTCTTCAGCAGCGCGAGCGTATCCTTGGGGAAGCAGGAACCCCCATAGCCGGGGCCGGCGTGGAGGAACTTGCCGCCGATGCGGTTGTCGAGGCCGATGCCGCGGGCGACGTCCTGCACGTCGGCGTCGACTGCCTCGCACAGGTCCGCAATCTCGTTGATGAAGGTGATCTTGGTCGCGAGGAAGGCGTTGGCCGCATATTTGGTGAGCTCGGCGGTGCGACGCCCGGTGACCAGCAAGGGCGCCTTGTTGAGGTAGAGCGGCCGGTAGATCTCGCGCATGATCTCAGCCGCTTGCTCGTCGTCGGTGCCGATGACGATGCGGTCGGGCCGCTTGAAATCCTCGATCGCCGCGCCTTCGCGAAGGAATTCGGGGTTGGAGACGACCCAAGCCTTCGCATCGGGCGCCCGTTCCCGAATGATCCGCTCGACCTCGTCGCCGGTGCCGACCGGCACGGTCGACTTGGTGACGATCACCGCCGGCTTGCGCAGCGCCTGGGCGATCTCCGCCGTCGCCGCGAACACATAGGACAGGTCGGCATGGCCATCGCCGCGGCGCGAAGGCGTTCCGACGGCGATGAAAACGGCATCGGCGTCGGCGACGCCG
>JBJMTY010000325.1:0-7391 GCA_045811445.1 Allosphingosinicella sp.
CCCGCGCCTCCGCCGTCCAGACGTTGAGATAGAGGCAATCCTCGGCCGTCTCGCGGGTGCGATCGCCTTTCTGCGGGGAGGAGGGGCCGAAGCGCAGGGCGTCGACGATCTGGGCGCTCGCAGCCGGCGCGCGCGGCGCCTGGAACCGCGCGGCCTGGCCGTAGCGTATGCCCCGGAACACGGCGAGGCCGCCTTCGCGCGCGCCCCTCACCCGGCCGAGGCTGGTCGGGACGACGGGGTCGCCCTGGGCGAGCGCTGGCGCGGCGGCGGCCGCCGCTGCGGCGCCGAGAAACGCGCGCCGGCCGATCACCGCCGGACGTCCAGCCCGCCCGCCATGAACGCCTCGATGTCGCCGGGGCCGAACAGGCTGAAATCGCCCGGCAGCGAATGTTTGAGGCAGGTCAGGGCCAAGCCGGAGCGCACCGTCCAATCAAGGTCGCGGCCGCCGCGCACCCCGTGGAGGATGCCCGCCGCGAAGGCGTCGCCGGCGCCGATCCGGTCGACGATGCCGGCGACCAGCACGTCCTCGGTCTGCACGGCGCGCTCGGGCGTGTCGATCCGGGCGGAGATGAGGTGGCGGTCGGCATCCTCGACGTGGCGGGCGGTGGAGGCGATCATCCTGAGGTTGGGAAAGGCCTCGAACGCGGCCTCGGCGGCGCCGCGCCGCCGGTCCGCCCCCTCGCCGCCGAACTCGCGGCCGAGCAGCAGCGAGACGTCGCGATGGTTGCCGAACAATATGTCCGCCTGGGCGACGAGGCGGGTGAGGATCGCCTTGGGATCGCTGTCCCACGCTTCCCAGAGCTGCGAGCGGTAATTGCCGTCGAACGAGATGGGGACGCCCCGCGCCCGCGCCGCCTCGGCCGCGGCGACGGCGGCTTCGGCCGAGCGCGGCCCCAGCGCGGGCGTGATGCCCGACATGTGGAGGAGGTCGACGCCTCCCAGCAATCCGTCCCAATCGAAATCACCGGCGGCGGCGCGGGCGAAGCTGCTGTCCTGGCGGTCGTAGAAGATTTGCGAGGCGCGCAGCCCCGCGCCCTGGGTGAGGAAATAGAGGCCCATCCGCCCCGCCGTCCGTGCCACGCCCGAGACGTCGACGCCGTGGCGGCGGACCGCGTCCAGCGCCGCCTGGCCGAGCGGGTTGGGCGGCAGGCAGGTCACCATCTTCACGGCATGGCCGAGATTGGCGAGCGCGACGCCGACATTGGCCTCGGCACCGGCGACGTAGACGTCGAGACGGGGCTTTTGCAGCATCAGCTCGCGCCCCGGCGCGGTCATGCGCAGCAGTATCTCCCCGAAGCAGGCGATCTTTCCGGTCATCGCGCCAGCCACCCGCCGTCGACCGCGAGGATATGGCCGTTGACATAGTTGGAGGCGTCGGAGGCGAGGAACACGGCCGCGCCGCCAAGGTCCGACGGCGCGCCCCAGCGCCCCGCCGGGATGCGTTCGAGGATCTGGCGGTTGCGGCTCTCGTCGGCCTGCAGCGCGGCGGTGTTGTTGGTGGCGACATAGCCCGGCGCGATCGCGTTGACGTTGACGCCCTTGGCCGCCCACTCGTTGGCGAGCAGCTTGGTCAGGCCCGCCACGCCCGATTTGGACGCCGTGTAGCTCGGCACGCGTATGCCGCCCTGGAAGCTCAGCATCGAGGCGATGTTGACGATCTTCCCCCTCCCCCGCGCGATCATGTGCCGGCCGGCCGCCTGGCACAGGAAGAACACGCTTTTGAGGTTGGTGTCGACCACCGCGTCCCAATCTTCCTCGCTGAAATCGACCGCGTCGGCGCGGCGGATGATGCCGGCGTTGTTGACCAGGATGTCGAGCCCGCCGAGCTCGGCCAGGGTGCGCTCGACGATGCCGGGGACCGGCGCGATCGTCGACAGGTCGGCGCGGACCTGGATCGCGCGGCGGCCGAGGGCGGTCACCTTCGCCGCCGTCTCTTCCGCGGGCGAGCGGCCGACCAGCGCGACGTCCGCCCCCGCTTCGGCGAGCGCGACGGCGATGCCCTGGCCGATGCCGGTATTGGCGCCGGTGACGAGCGCGACGCGGCCGCTGAGATCGAAGGGGTTCTTCATATTACCTCGTCATCCCAGCGAAGGCTGGGATCCATGCTGACTCATTGCAAGGATGTGACTCAGCATGGGCCCCAGCCTTCGCTGGGGCGACGTGCATAGGTCGGGCCACCGTGCTCACTCCCCGCCTCACTGCAGCTGGCAGATGTCGAGGACGTTCATGTCGGTATAATCCTGGTTCTCGCCGGCCATCGCCCAGATGAACGCATAGGCCTTGGTGCCGGCCCCCATGTGGACCGACCAGACCGGGCTGATCACGGCTTCCTCGTTGGCGATGACGATGTGACGAAGCGCATCGCCTTCGCCCATGAAGTGGAAGACGCGGTCGGCGTCGCCGTCCAGCTCGAAATAGAAATAGATTTCGCTGCGCCGCTCGTGGATGTGCGGCGGCATCGTGTTCCAGACCGAGCCCGGCTTCAGCACGGTGAGGCCCATGACGAGCTGGGCCGAATCGCACACGCCCGGAATGACCAGCTGGTAGATGGTCCGCTCATTCGATTCCGCGAGGCTGCCGCGCTCCAGCGCATTGGCTTCCGCGATCGACAGCTTGCGCGTCTGGAACGCTTTGTGGGCCGGGCAGGACGCCAGATAAAAGCGCGCGCCGGCGCCGGAGAAGACGACGTCCTTCGCTCCCATGGTGACGAACAGGCAATCCATCCGGCCGAGCTCGAACGCCTCGCCGTCGACCGTGACGGTCCCGGCCGTCTTGCCGACGTTGACGATCGCCAGCTCGCGCCGCTCGAGGAAGGGATGGCCCGCGGCCGAGGCGGGCTCGGTCTGCTCGGGCAGCCGCACCTCGGCCCCGCCGACCACCACGCCGCCGATCACGAAGCGGTCGGCGTGCGTGTAGTTGAGCACGCACTCGCCTTCCCGGAACAGGCCCTGGATCAGATAGCGGTCGCGCAGCTCGTCGTTGGAGACGCACTCCATCATATCGGGGTGCGTGGCGTAGTAGGTGCGTTCGAACATCATCAGTCTCCGTGGGAAATCGAAGGGTAGTTCGTCATGCCAGCGAAGGCTGGCATCCATGCTGAATCATTACCGGGCGCGAAGGCCGCATGGACCCCAGCCTTCGCTGGGGTGACGGAAAACAGGTAGGTCATTCGGCCGCCTCCGCCTCGCTCCGGTCCAGCCGGTAGGCGCGCTTGACCAGGCCGTAGGCGAGCTCGTGCGCCAGCTCGGCGGCTTCCCAGTCCTGCAGCCGCCCCTCCGCGACCAGGCGGGCGAGGAAGGCGCAGTCGACGCGGCGGGCGACGTCGTGGCGGGCGGGGATGGAGAGGAAGGCGCGGGTGTCGTCGTTGAAGCCGACGCTGTTGTAGAAGCCGGCGGTCTCGGTCGTCGCCTCGCGGAAGCGGCGCATGCCCTCCGGGCTGTCGTGGAACCACCAGGCGGGGCCGAGCTTCAGGCACGGATAATGGCCGGCGAGCGGGGCGAGCTCGCGCGCATAGACGCTCTCGTCCAACGTGAAGAGGATGATCGCCAGCCGCGCGTCGTTGCCGAACCGGTCGAGCAGCGGCTTCAGCGCCTCGACATAATCGGTGCGGGTCGGGATGTCGGCGCCCTTGTCGCGCCCGTAGCGCTCGAACAGCCGGCGATTGTGGTTGCGGAACGCGCCGGGGTGGATCTGCATCACCATGCCGTCCTCGACGCTCATCGCCGCCATCTCGGTCAGCATCTGGGCGCGGAACAGCTCGGCGTCCCCGGCGCTCCAGTTTCCGGTGACGACGCGGCGGAACAAGGCCTCGGCCTCGGCGGCGCCCAAGTCGGCGGTGCGGGCGGTCGGGTGGCCGTGGTCGGTCGCGGTGGCGCCGGCGGCGCGGAAGTCGGCGCGTCGCTTGCGGTGCGCGGCGAGATAGCCGGTCCAGCTCTCGACGTCCTCGCCGGTGAGCGCGGCGAAGCGGGCCAGCGCCTCGCCGAACTGCTCATGCTCGGGGTCGATCACCGCGTCGGGCCGGTAGGTCGTCACCACCCGCCCCTTCCAGCCCGAGGCGCGGATCGCGGCGTGGTGGCGAAGCTCCTCGTGCGGCCCTTCGGTGGTCGCGAGCAACTCGATGCCGAACCGGTCGAACAGCGCGCGCGGCCGGAAGGCGGGCGTCGCCAGCGCCTCGGCGATCCGGTCGAAATAGAGATCGGCGGTGGCGGCCTCCAGCGCGACGTCGAAGCCGAACACGTCCGCGAAGACATGGTCGAGCCACAACCGCGAGGGCGTGCCGCGAAACAGATAATAATGGCTCGCGAGCAGCCGCCACGCCTCGCGCGGATCGGCGGGCGACGGGCCGGCGCGGCTGGGGACGCCCAGCGCCTCCAGCGGCACGCTTTGGCTGAACAGCATGCGGAACAGATAATGGTCCGGGGCGAGCAGCAGCTCGGTCGCGTTCGACCAGGGCGCGTCGGTCGCGAACCAGGCGGGGTCGGTATGGCCGTGCGGGCTGACGATGGGCAGCGCCGCGACCTCGGCATAAAGCGCCCGCGCCACCGCACGAGCGGCGGGATCGGCGGGGAGCAGCCGGTCGGGGTCGAGCGTCAGGGGCCTCGTCATCCGCTTTCCTAAAGGCGCTTTCCTAAAGGGCCGTCGCGCCGGTGGTCTCACGCCACCTTCGGGTCAAGGCCGGTAACCGGTGTCATACGCAAAAGCAAGGCAGCGCGAAACCGGCCCAGCGTCAGCCCTTGGGCGCGAAGGCGACCGAAGCGCGCGTGACCAGGCGCGAGAGGAACAGCGACGTCTCGGGCACCTCGTCGGCGCCGCCCTGCCCCGCGAGGAGCTTCAGCGCCGCGGCCCGCGCCATCGGCACGATCGGCCACCTGACCGTGGTCAGCGGCGGCCAGATATGGCCGGCGATCGGCGTGTCGTCGAAGCCGACCACCGAAAGCTCGTCGGGGACGCCGATGCCGCGCTCGCGCGCCGCGTGGATGACGCCGGCCGCCATCTCGTCGTTGCTGGCGAAGATCGCGGTCGGCCGCGGCGTCGCGTCGAGCAGCTTCTCGGCGGCGGCGATGCCCGATTCGAACGTGTAATTGCCTTCCGCGACCAGGCTTTGCGGCAGCTTGAGCCCCGCCGTGTGCAGCCCGTCCTCGAAGCCGCGGCGGCGCTCGGCGGCGGAGCGGAAGCCGTTCGGCCCGGCGATCAGGCCGATCAGTTTGTGGCCTCGTGTGTAGAGGAACTGCACCGCTTCGGCGACGGCCTCGCGGTCGTTCGAGGCGACCATGTGGTCGGCATCGTCGAGCTCGGCCGAGCCCATCCGGACGTAGCGGCAGCCGACCTCGTCGCAGAGCCGGGCCAAAGCGTCGTTCTCGGAAAGCGGCGGCAGGATGACGACGCCGTAGGGCCGCTGCCGCTCGAGGAAATGGCGCACGTCGTCGATCAAAGCCGCGGAGCCGCGGTCGACCGGCCGCACCACCATCGCGAAGTCGGTCCCCTGCAGCGCCTCGAGTATGCCCTGCTGGACGTTCAGCACCATCTGCGCGTTGGGATTGTCGTGGATGAGGCCGATCAGGAAGTTGGTCCTGAGCGCCAGCGCGCGGGCCTGCGGGTTGGGCACGTAGCCGAGCTCGCGGATCACTTTCTGGACGCGCTCACGCGTGTCGTCGTTGAGCAGAGGCGAGCGGTTGATGACGCGGCTCACGGTTTTCTTCGAGACGCCGGAAAGGCGCGCGACGTCGTTGATCGTCGGCTTGCCCGTGCGGCGGCCGCGCGGCGCCGTTTCCTGGTCTGCTTTGGCTGTCAAAACCCCTCTCCTCGCGGCAGAATATCCGACGCGGGCGCGCGGCGATACCCCATGGCGGCTTGCCGGGCGGCCGCCTCCCAGCTATTTGACACCGGTTACCCGATGACGCAAGCCGATCGCCTCGACCCCGCCGCGCCCGCGCGGGACCTGCTGGTGCTGGACCCGGCGGACGACGTCGCCGTGGCGCTGAGGGATTTGCGTCCCGGCGAGCGCCTCGAAGGCCTGACGGTGCGGAGCGAGGTGCCGAGCGGCCATAAGCTGGCGCTGCGCGACATGGCGGCGGGCGGGCAGGTGCGGAAATATGGCTGGCCGGTCGGCACGCTCACGGCTGCGGTCGCGGCCGGCGAGCACGTCCACACCCACAATCTGGCTACCCTGCTGAGCGGCGTCGAAGGCTATGCCTACGCGCCGGTCGAAGCCCCTTCCCTGCCCGCCGCCACCGCCCCCTCCTTCCTCGGCTATCGCCGCGCCGACGGCCGGGTCGGCACCCGCAACGAAATCTGGATCCTGCCGACGGTCGGCTGCGTCGCGCGCACCGCGCAAAAGATCGCCGCCATCGCCCACGCCCGCCACGCCGGCGTGGTCGATGGGGTCCACGCCTTCGCCCACCCGTTCGGCTGCTCGCAGCTCGGCGACGACCTCGCCGGCACGCGCGGCATCCTCGCCGCGCTCGCCGCCCACCCCAATGCGGGCGGCGTGCTGCTGGTCGGCCTCGGCTGCGAATCCAACCAGCTCGCGCAGCTCGTCGACGCCATTCCCGAGAGCCTGCGCGGCCGCGTCCGCACCCTCGCCGCGCAAGGCGTCGAGGACGAGCTGGAGGAAGGCCTAGCCCTGGTGGACGCGCTGGTCGCGACCGCCTCGCTGGCGAGCCGGCAGGAAGTGGGCTTCGGCGAGCTGGTCGTCGGCCTCAAATGCGGCGGCTCCGACGGCTATTCCGGGCTGACCGCCAATCCGCTTGTCGGGCGGATGGCGGACCGCGCGGTCGCGGCCGGCGGCACCGCGATCCTAAGCGAGATCCCGGAGATGTTCGGCGCCGAGCGGCTGCTCATGGCCCGCGCCCGCGACCGCTCGGTGTTCGAGGCGCTCGTGGAGGTGGTCAACGGCTTCAAGCTCTACTTCCTCGCCCATGGCGAGCCGGTTTCGGAAAATCCCTCGCCTGGCAATCTCGCCGGCGGCATCACCACGCTCGAGGAAAAGTCGCTGGGCGCGGTCCAGAAAGCCGGCCGCGCGCCGGTCGAGGACGTGCTGCGCTACGGCGAGCGGGTGCGGCGCCGGGGCCTCAGCCTGCTCGAGGCGCCGGGCAACGACGCCGTCTCCTCGACCGCGCTCGCCGCGGCGGGGGCGACGATCATCCTCTTCACCACCGGTCGCGGCACGCCGCTCGGCTTTCCGGTGCCGACGGTCAAGATCGCGTCCAACAGCGACCTCGCCCGGCGCTAGGCGGGCTGGATCGATTTCGACGCCGTCCAGGTGCTGCAGTATTGCCTCAACGATGCCGCCGACGCGCTCGCCGCGCGGATCGCCGCCTTCGCCTCAGGCGAGCCGACCGCCGCCGAGCGCAACGGCGAGCGCGAGATCGCGATCTGGAAGCGCGGCGTCA
>JBJMTY010000326.1:0-6367 GCA_045811445.1 Allosphingosinicella sp.
CGTCGCGTTCGACCACAAGGGCGACCGCAACCAGGCCTTCGCTTTGGTCGGCTGGTCGACATTGGGCGGCACCGGCAATATCCGCGCCCGGCGCGCGCTGAGCCTCGGCGCCAATCTCGTCCAGGCGCGGCTGCTCGAGCGGCTGCGCGACCAGGCGGGGGCGAGCTACAGCCCCTCGGGCGGCGCCAGCTCGTCCGAGACCTTCCCGGACTGGGGCCTGTTCTACGCCGGCTCCGAGCTGGCGCCGGACAAGACCGACCTTTTCTTCAAGCTGGCGCGCGAGACGGTGGCCGAGCTGGCGGCGAAGCCGGCCGCGGCCGACGAGTTCGCGCGGGCGCAGAATCCGGTGCTGAGCGGGCTGGAGCGGCGGCTGCGCACCAACGGCTATTGGGTGGGCACGATGGAAGGCTGGTCGATCCGGCCCGAGCTGATCGAGGAGACGCGCAGCCTGCTTCCCGACTATCGCGCGATGACCGCCGAGGAGGTGCGCGCGGCGATCGCCCGCTACGTCGCCGACGAGGGCGACTGGTCCATCCTCATTCTTCCCGCTAAAGCGGCGGGCGGTGTCCACTAACGCGATCCAGGCCGCCGCGCCGCCGAGAAAGGCGCGACAGGCGCAAAGCCCGCCCTGGCAGCCGCTCCGCCTGCGCCAGCAGCCTTTCTTCGACGACAAGAACCGGGCCTTCTGGGTGCTGCAGTCGGCGGGCTGGGCCGGCTATTTCATTCTCCGGACCCTCTCGGGCCTCGCCAATTCGATGGCGTGGAGCTTCATCCTCCACACCGCCTTGCTCACCGCGGCCGGCTATTCGATCACCTTGCTTATGGCGGCGATCTACCGGCGGGTGATCCGGATGCGCCCGCTCGTCGCCTGGGCGGTGTCGGTGGCGATCGTGGTGATGGGCGCCGCCGCCTTCTCGGCGATCGAGACGTGGAGCTGGGCGACCTTCCTCTCGCCCGGCTCGCGGCCGCAGGGCGTGCAATTCTTCGGCGCGATCGTGCTCACCCTGTCGCTGCTGGTCGCCTGGTCGGCCCTCTATTATTCGATCAATTATTACCTGCTGCTCGAGGAGCAGAGCGACCGGCTGATCCGGCTGGAGAGCCAGGCGAGCCATGCCCAGCTCGCCATGCTGCGCTACCAGCTCAACCCCCATTTCCTGTTCAACACTTTGAACTCGATCTCCACCCTCGTCCTGTTGAAGCAGACCGAGCAGGCCAATGCGATGCTGTCGCGCCTCTCCTCCTTCCTGCGCTACACCTTGATCAACGAGCCGACCGCGCAGGTCACCATCGCCCAGGAGGTGGAGACGCTGAAGCTCTACCTGGAGATCGAGAAGATGCGGTTCGAGGAACGCCTCCGGCCCTGCTTCGAGATCGATCCGGCCGCCTCGAAGGCGCGGCTGCCCTCCCTGCTCCTCCAGCCTTTGGTCGAGAATGCGATCAAATATGCGGTGACGCCGCAGGAGCAGGGGGCCGACATCGCGGTCGCGGCGCGGCGGGTGGCGGACCGGGTCGTGATCACCGTCGCCGACAGCGGGCCGGGCTCGGAAGACATCTGGGTGAAGGCCCAGCAGTCGACCGGCGTCGGACTGGCGAACATTCGGGACCGTCTGTCGCAAGCCTATGGCGCCGACCATCGTTTCGAGACGGTATCGAACAACGAAGGGGGGTTCAGCGTTACGATCGAGATTCCCTACCAAGTCGAGAACCCCGAGGAACCCAGATGACCATCCGCACGATTCTCGTGGACGACGAGCCCCTGGCCATTCAGGGCCTGCGCCTGCGCCTCGAGAAGCATGACGACGTCGAGATAATCGACACCTGCTCGAACGGGCGCGAGGCGATCCGGGCGATCAAGACCCACAAGCCCGACCTCGTCTTCCTCGACATCCAGATGCCCGGCTTCGACGGCTTCTCGGTGATCCAGGGGCTTATGGAGGTGGAGCCGCCGTTATTCGTCTTCGTCACCGCCTATTCCGACCATGCCTTGCGCGCGTTCGAGGCCGATGCGGTCGACTATCTGATGAAGCCGGTCGACGAGGATCGCCTCGCCGACACCCTCGAACGGGTCCGCCAGCGGCTCGGCGAGAAACGGAGCGCCGAGGAAGCGGGCAAATTGAAGGAGGTGCTCGCCGAAGTGGCCCCCGACGCGGTCGATCAGGTCGCCGCGGCCACGGCCGACGAAGGGCCCGCCACCAACCGTTACGAGAAGCTCATCAACATCAAGGACCGCGGCCAGATCTTCCGCGTCGACGTCGATTCGATCGAGAAGATCGACGCGGCCGGCGATTACATGTGCATCTACACCGGCGACAACACTTTGATCCTCCGCGAGACGATGAAGGACCTCGAGAAGCGGCTCGACCCGCGCCGCTTCCAGCGCGTCCACCGCTCCTGCATCGTCAACCTCGACCAAGTGCGGCAGGTGAAGCCCCACACCAACGGCGAATGCTTCCTGGTGCTGGAGAGCGGCAGCCAGGTGAAGGTCAGCCGCTCCTACCGCGACGTCGTCGCCCGCTTCGTGCACTGACGCTGTCGCTGGCGCCCTTACGTCTCAACCCGCCCGGTGACGTGCTGGCAGGGAGATGATACGCCTGCGTCATGACGCAGGCAGACAAGGCGCGGCTGTTCGCATCGCTTCATCGGGCGGGTGAGCCGGTCGTGCTCTACAACGCCTGGGACGCGGGCAGCGCGCGGATCGTTGCTGAGGCCGGCGCCAAGGCGATTGCGACGGGAAGCGCGTCGGTGGCGGCCGCGCACGGCTTCCACGATGCTGAGGCCCTGCCCCTGGATCTGGCTCTCGCCAATGCGGCGCGGGTCGCACAAGCGGTCGAGCTGCCGGTCACGATCGATTTCGAGGGCGCCTATGCCGCCGCGCCCGGCGAGGCGGCCGCCAACGTCGCCCGGCTGGCCGCGACCGGCGCCATCGGCTGCAATTTCGAGGACCAGGTCATCGGCGGCGAGGGGCTGCATCCGGTCGCCGCGCAGGCGGGGCGCATCGCCGCCATCCGCACCGCCGTCGGGCCCGATTTCTTCATCAACGCACGCACCGACATCTTCCTGAAGGCGAAGCCGGACACGCACGACGCCGCGATGGTGGAGGCGGCGCTGGACCGCGCCCGTGCTTATGCCGAAGCGGGGGCGAGCGGCTTCTTCGCGCCCGGCCTCGCCGATCTCGGCCTGCTGGAGCGGCTCTGCGCCGCCTCGCCGTTGCCGGTCAATTTCATGGCCTTTCCCGGCGCGCCCTCGGCGGGGGAGGTGGCCGCGGCGGGCGTGGCGCGGATCAGCCACGGGCCCTTCCCCTACCGGCTCGCGATGAAGGCTCTCAGGCAAGCGGCGGAGGCGATCTATGGCTAAGGTGACGGGGCTCGGCGGGCTCTTCTACAAGGTGGCGGATACCGAGCGGACCGCGCGCTGGTACAAGGAGACGCTCGGCCTCGGCGGCGAATGGGGCATCATGTTCCCCTTCAAGGGGGAGCCGGACGGCTTCAGCCTGCTCTCCGCCTTCAAGGCCGGGAGCGACTATTTCGCGCCCAGCGACGCGGGGTTCATGATCAACCTACGCGTCGACGATCTCGATGGAATGATCGCGGAGCTGGAAGCCAAGGGCGTGGAGATACTGGGCCGCCAGGACGAGGATTACGGCCGCTTCGCCTGGATTCTCGACTGCGACGGGGTGAAGATCGAGCTGTGGCAACAGCTCGGAGCGGCGCCGGAATAGCCGCGGATATCCTCCCCGTTGTGAGGGGAGGATGGGTTCACCTCCGCCGCCTCGGGCCGAAGGCCGCGGCGGGGCCCCCGCCCGACTTCATGACGTTCGAGCGGAAGAAGGCCGCGCCGAGCTTCAGGATCAGCCAGATCCACAAAGCCTGCCAGGCGAGCGCGACGGCGTGCGGCCAGAGCTCCGGCGTCTGCGCGGCGCGGGCGACCATGGTCAGCGGCGAGCTGAACGGGACGATCGCGGCGGTGATGCCGACCCAGGAGTTGAACGGCCCGACCGCGACCGAGGCGAGGACCAGGATGAAGAGCTGGCCGATGGTGAGCGGCATCGACAAGGTCTGCACCTCGCGCACCGTCGCGGCCTGCGAACCGATGCCGAGGAACAGGGCGCCGAGCAGCAGGTAGTTGGCGGAATAGTAAACGAGGACGAGGATCACGAAGAGCGGCCAGCCGACCGCCGGCACCGGCAGGCCCTGGCCGCCTTCGCTGAGCACCTGGACGGCGATGAATCCGCCCACGGTCCACACCGCGATGCCGACCAGCGACACCGCCAGCATCGCGGCGAGCTTCCCCGCGAAGATGGCATCGACCGGCACGGCGGCGGCGAGCACCTCGATCACCTTGTTCGATTTCTCCTCGATCAGGTTCGAGAGCAAGGTGCCCGAGAGCATCACGGTGATCATGAACAGCGCCATCTGGCCTGCGCGGGCGGTCAGCGCGCGCTCGGCGGCGAGCGAGCCGGCCGACTCGTCGACCGTGACGACCTCGACGGCGACCGGGGGCACCGGCTTGCCGAGGCCGGCGAGAACCCGTGCCTGGCGCGCCGCGTCGAGCACGGCGCTCATCTGGTTCTTGACCCGGCCGTCGCGGTCGATCGCGCCGGTGAGGCGGGGATGGTCGAGCCCGCCGGTCAGCACCGCGATGATGCGCTTGTCGGGGGAGCGGAGCAGCTCGCGCACCTGATCCTCGCCCGAGCCGTCGGGCCGGGCACCGACGAAGTCGGGCAGGCTGCGCTCCTCGCCGAAGGCGGGATTGAGGCGGGCGCGGGCGTCGGTGAGGGCGGCGACATCGGCCGGGCCGGCGATGATGCCGACGGCCGGATGCGTGTCCTTGTCGGCCATCTTCGCGCTGATCGTGCCCATGCCGACCGAAAAGGCGATCACCACCACCGGGAAGAGCAGGAAGATGAAGAAGGTGCGCGACATCACCGTCGCCGTGAAATCGCGCCGCGCGATCACCATCGCGGCCCTGACGCTGCCCATCATGCCGCTTCTCCCGCCGGCGCGAGCGCGCCCATCTCCGCCGCCGCCTGCGGGCCGGCGATCGCCACGAACGCCTCGTGCAGGCCCGGGCGCTCGATCGACAATTCCTGGATCCCCGCCTCGCCTTCGATGAGCGCGGTGAGCAAAGGCTCGATGCCCGCCTGGGGAAGCTCGAACTGCCACACCCCGTCTTCCTGCCGCGCGCGGGCGGGGAGCGCCGAGCGCCACGGCCCGTCCTGGTCGCGGGTCTTGAGCCGCACTTGCGGGCGGAGCCGGTCGCGCGCTTCGGCGACCCGCCCTTCGAAGCGGATCTTGCCGCCGGCGATGATCGCGATGCGCTCGCACAGGCGCTCGGCATGGGCGATGACGTGGGTCGAGAAGATGATGGTCGCGCCGGCCGCCGCTTCCTCGCGGATCAGGGTCTCGAGCCGCCCCTGGTTGATCGCATCCAGGCCGGAAAAAGGCTCGTCGAGCACGATGAGCTTGGGCCGGTGGATGATGGTGCCGAACAATTGGACGGTCTGCGCCATGCCCTTGGAGAGGCTCTTGATCGGCTTGTCGGCATAGTCGCCGAGGCCGTTGTCCCTCAGCAGCCCTTCGGCTCGGGCGCGGCCGACGGCGAGCGGCAGGCCGCGCAGCGCTCCCATGAAGGCGACGGCTTCGCGCGTCTTCATCGCCGGGTAGAGGCCGCGCTCCTCGGGGAGATAGCCGACTTCGGAGGCCGCCTCGAGCGGATGGTCGCGGCCGAGCAGCCGGCGCTCGCCCCTGTCGGGATCGATGATGCCGAGCAGCATGCGGATCGTCGTCGTCTTGCCCGCGCCGTTGGGGCCGAGAATGCCGTAGATCGTCCCTTCCGGAACCGAGAGGTCGATGCCGTCGACCGCCGTCTTGCCGTCGAAGGCCTTGAACAGGCCGCGCGCCTCGATTGCCAGTGCCACAAACCACCCCTTTCCGCCGCGGATGTGCTAGCGGGTCGCGATGAGCCTTAGCAACCGCAACCTTCGCGAAAGGCTGGAGGAAAAGGCGCGCGAGCTGGGCTTCTGCGCGTTCGGCGTCGCGCGCGCCGACGCCGCGCCCAAAGCGGGCGAGCGGCTGCGGCAATGGCTGGCGGAAGGCGCGCACGGCGACATGCTGTGGATGGCGGAGACGGCGGACCGCCGCGCCTCGCCGGCCGGCCTGTGGCCCGAGGCGAAATCGGTGATCGCGCTCGGCATGAGCTACGCGCCCGCGGGCGACCCGCTCGCGCTGGCGGCGCGGCCCGAGCGGGCACGCATCTCGGTCTACGCCCAGGGCGCCGACTATCACGACGTCGTCAAGAAGGCGCTGAAGGCGCTGGCGCGCTGGCTGGTCGCGGAAGCAAGCTGCGATCTCAAGGTGTTCGTCGACAC
>JBJMTY010000327.1:0-9955 GCA_045811445.1 Allosphingosinicella sp.
CCGCAACCTCAGGCTGCAGCTCGGCTACAGCCACGACGTCAACATCGCGGTGCCGGAAGGCCTGACGGTGGCGACTCCGGACCCGACCACCGTGGTCATCTCGGGCAGCGACCGGCAGCGCGTCGGCCAGCTCGCCGCGGAGATTCGCCAGTGGCGCAAGCCGGAGCCCTACAAGGGCAAGGGCATCAAGTATCGCGGCGAGTTCATCTTCCGCAAAGAAGGCAAGAAGAAATAAGCCATGGCCAAGCTCACCCTCTTCGAGCGGCGCCGCCAGCGCGTCCGCACCTCGCTCCGCAAGCGCGGCGGCACCCGTCCGCGCCTGTCGATCCATCGCTCGGGCCGGCACATCTACGCGCAGGTCATCGACGATAAGGAGGGGCGCACCGTCGCCGCCGCCTCGACGCTCGACAAGGATCTGCGCGGCAAGACCGGCGCCACCGTCTCCGGCGCGCAGGAGGTGGGCCGCCAGCTCGCCGAGCGCGCCAAAGCGGCCGGCGTCACCCAGGTGGTTTTCGACCGTGGCGGTTTCCTGTTCCACGGCCGCGTGAAGGCGCTCGCCGACGCCGCGCGCGAAGGCGGATTGGAGTTTTAAATGGCTGACGAGAACAACATCGACACCGAGGCCCAGGCTCCGGCGGCAGCGCCCGAAGCGGCTGCGCCCGAGGCTGCCGCCCCCGAAGCTCCGGCCCAGGACAGCGGTCCTCCGGCGCGCGAAGGCCGGGGTCCCCGTGGCGGTCGCGGCGGGCGCGGCGGCGGCGGTGGCGGTCGCGACAATCGCGGCGGCAATCGCGGGCGCCGCGACGAGCGCGGCGGCCGTGGCCGCGGCGGCGACGACGATGGCGGCGAGGAGCTGATCGAGAAGCTCGTCCACATCAACCGCGTCTCCAAGACCGTGAAGGGCGGCAAGCGCTTCGGCTTTGCGGCTCTGGTCGTGGTCGGGGACGGCAAGGGCCGCGCGGGCTTCGGCCACGGCAAGGCCCGCGAGGTGCCCGAGGCGATCTCCAAGGCGACCGCGGCGGCCAAGAAGGCGATGGTCCGCGTGCCGCTCAAGGAAGGCCGCACCCTCCATCACGACGGCAACGGCCATTTCGGCGCCGGCCGGGTGACGGTGCGCTCGGCCCCGCAGGGCACCGGCATCATCGCCGGCGGCCCGATGCGCGCCGTGTTCGAGAGCCTGGGCGTCGCCGACGTGGTGACCAAGTCGGTCGGCACGTCCAACCCCTACAACATGATCCGCGCGACCTTCGCCGCTCTGGGCGAGCAGACCTCGCCCAAATCGGTGGCGCAGCGCCGCGGCAAGAAGATCGCCGACCTGCTCGGCCGCGGCGGCTCGCAGGCCGCCGAGGCGGACGCGGCCGCGGTCGTGGAGTAAGATAAGATGGCGACGATCAAGCTCACCCAGATCGGGTCCCCGATCCGCCGCACGCCCGACCAGCGCAAGACGCTGATCGGGCTCGGCCTCAACAAGATGCACCGCACCGTGGAGCTCACCGACACCCCCGAGGTGCGCGGCATGCTGCGCAAGGTGCAGCATATGGTGCAAGTGGAGGGGTAAGCTCTACCGCCCCTCTCCCTTGAGGGGAGAGGGACAGCCGGCGAAGCCGGCAGGGTGAGGGACTGAGGTAGGTGCGGGTCCCCTACGCCATTCCCTCACCCCCGGCCCCTCTCCCTAGATGGGAGAGGGGAGAAGAACAGCGCGACAAAAGCGAAAGCGAGTGCAACGACATGAAACTCAACGATCTTCGTGACAACAAAGGCGCCCGCCAGTCCCGCGTGCGGGTCGGGCGCGGCATCGGCTCGGGCCTCGGCAAGACCGCCGGGCGCGGCCAGAAGGGCGCCAAGGCGCGCTCGGGCGTCTCGATCGCCGGCTTCGAGGGCGGCCAGATGCCGCTCCACATGCGGCTGCCGAAGCGCGGCTTCAACAACATCTTCGCCAAGGATTATGCCGAGGTGAATGTCGGCGCGGTCCAGAAGCTGGTCGACGCCGGCAAGCTCGACGGCAAGGGCATTCTCGATCACGACGCGCTCAAGGCCGCCGGCCTGGCGCGCGGCGGCAAGGACGGCGTCCGCCTGCTCGGCAAGGGCAGCCTCTCGGCCAAGCTCGCCTTCCGCGTCGCCGGCGCCTCCGCCGGCGCCCGCCAGGCGGTGGAAGCCGCGGGCGGCACGGTCGAGGTCATCGAGGTCGTCTCCGCGGCCGAGAAGGCCAAGGCCAAGAAGAACAGCGTCAAGAAGCGCAAGGCCTGAACCGCACGCTGGCGGTTGGAGGCTGACAAGCCGCAACCGATCCCTATATGAGGCGGCGGGGGGCCAGCGAGCCTTCCGCCGCCTTACGCTTTTCCCAGGAATCGAGCACCCATGGCATCCGCAGCCGAACAGATGGCTTCCAACCTGAGCCTGGCGAACTTCGCCAAGGCGACGGACCTCAAGAAGCGCCTTTGGTTCACCCTCGGCGCGCTGATCGTGTTCCGGCTGCTCTCGTTCGTGCCGCTGCCCGGCATCGACCCGCGCTCGCTCGCCACCCTGTTCGACACGACCAAGGGCAGCGTCCTCGATTTCTTCAACACCTTCTCGGGCGGCTCGCTGTCGCGCATGTCGATCATCGCGCTCGGCGTGATGCCCTACATCACCGCCTCGATCGTCGTGCAGCTCGCCACCTCGATGTCGCCGAGCCTCGCCGCCCTCAAGAAGGAAGGCGAGAGCGGGCGCAAGAAGATCAACCAATATACGCGCTACGGCACCGTTCTGCTGTGCGCGATCCAGGGCTATTTCATCGCCGTCGGCTTGGAAGGCTGGGGCGCGACGACCAGCGGCTCGGCGGTGATCCACCCCGGCTTCATGTTCCGCATCACCACGGTGATCAGCCTGGTCGGCGGCACCATGTTCCTGATGTGGCTGGGCGAGCAGATCACCAGCCGCGGCATCGGCAACGGCGTCAGCCTGATCATCATGGCCGGCATTGTCGCCCAGCTGCCGACGACCCTGGCGCAGATGTTCGAGGGCGGCCGCACCGGCACGCTGTCGCCGCTCGTCATCATCGGCGTGATGATCCTGTCGGCCGGCCTCATCCTGGGCATCTGCTTCATGGAGCGCGCCCAGCGGCGCGTGCTCATCCAATATCCCAAGCGCCAGACCGCGCGCGGGCAGATGCAGGCCGAGCGCTCGCATCTGCCGCTGAAGATCAACACCGCGGGCGTCATCCCGCCGATCTTCGCCTCCTCGCTGCTGCTGATGCCGCTCACCATCGCCCAGTTCGCCGGCAACCGCGTCCAGGGCGAGAGCGCGTGGGGCGACTTCATCATCACCCTGACGACGGCGCTGCGCCACGGCGCGCCGCTCTACATGGCCCTCTACGCGGCCGGGATCATCTTCTTCTGCTTCTTCTACACGGCGGTGGTGTTCAACCCGGAGGAGACGGCGGAGAATCTGAAGCGCTACGGCGGTTTCATCCCCGGCATCCGCCCGGGCAAGCGCACCGAGGAATATCTCGACTTCGTGCTGACCCGGGTCACCGTCATCGGCGCCGCCTACCTCACCGTGATCTGCCTCGTGCCGGAATATCTGATCGCCCAGGCGGGCCTCAACTTCCGCCTCGGCGGCACCAGCCTGCTGATCGTCGTCAACGTGACGATGGACACGGTGACCCAGATCCAGAGCCATCTGATCGCCCACCAATATGGCGACCTCATCAAGAAGGCGAAGCTGAAGGGTGGCGGGCGGCGCTGAAGGCACTGGGACGCGGCCGCGAGGGAGGCTTTGGCCAGATGAACATCATCCTGCTTGGGCCCCCGGGCGCCGGGAAGGGCACGCAGGCCCAGCATTTGATCGCCGGGCGCGGCCTCGTCCAGCTCTCGACCGGCGACATGCTGCGCGAGGCGATCAAGGCCGAGAGCCCGATCGGGCTTCGCGCCAAGGCGATCATGGCCGCGGGCGAGCTCGTCCCGGACGACGTCGTCAACGAGCTGATCGCGGCACGGCTCGACGCGCCGGAGCGCTACGCCGGCTCGGGCTTCATCTTCGACGGCTATCCCCGCACCGAGGCCCAGGCGATCTCGCTCGACGGCCTGCTCGCCGAGCGGGGCCTGAAGCTCGACCATGTCGTCGAGCTGATCGTCGACGAGGACGCTTTGGTCGACCGCATTACCGGCCGCTTCTCCTGCGCCAAGTGCGGCGAGGGCTATCACGATCGCTACAAGCTGCCCAAGGCGCAAGGCCTGTGCGACGTGTGCGGCTCGGACGAGTTCAAGCGCCGCCCCGACGACACCGAGCAGACGGTGCGCACCCGCATGGCGGAATATCGCGCCAAGACCGCGCCCATATTGCCTTATTACGAAGCGCGCGGCCTCGTCCGCCGGGTCGAGGGCATGGCGCCGATCCCCGACGTGCAGCGCGAAATCGACCGCATCCTGGGGCCCGCCACGGCCGGTTGACCCTCACGCCCGGGCGGCGCATCCCTTCCCCCGGCGGGACAGGGGGAAAGTGGATGGCGCTGGCGGATCATGTCGGGCTGGACGAGTTCGTCGCCGCGGTGAAGCGCCGCAACCCGGGCCAGAGCGAGTTCGTCCAGGCGGTGACCGAGGTCGCGCAGGACATATTCGAGTTCATCGACGGCAAGGAGGAATATCACAAATACCAGATCCTCCGCCGGATCACCGAGCCGGATCGGATCGTCTCGTTCCGGGTGGTGTGGGAAGACGACAATCACGGCATCCGCGTCCAGCGCGGCTGGCGGGTCCAGAACAACAATGCGATCGGGCCCTACAAGGGCGGCATCCGCTTCCATCCCACGGTGGACGAAAGCGTGCTCAAGTTCCTCGCCTTCGAGCAGACCTTCAAGAATGCGCTGACCGGCCTCCCGATGGGCGGCGGCAAGGGCGGTGCGAACTTCAACCCGAAGGGCAAGTCCGACCATGAAGTGATGCGCTTCTGCCAGAGCTTCATGACCGAGCTCTACCGGCACATCGGCGCCGATATCGACGTGCCGGCCGGCGACATCGGCGTCGGGTCGCGCGAGATCGGCTACATGTTCGGCCAGTACAAGCGCATCACCGGCACCTTCGCGGGCGTGCTGACCGGCAAGGGGCTCGAATATGGCGGCTCGCTGATCCGCGCCGAGGCGACCGGCTACGGGGCGGTCTATTTCCTCGAGAGCATGCTCGAGACGCGCGGCGAGGGGCTGGCGGGCAAGACGGCCGTCATCTCGGGCTCCGGCAACGTCGCCACTCATGCGGCGGAGAAGGTGGTGCAGCTCGGCGGCAAGGTGCTGACCCTGTCCGACAGCGAAGGCTTCGTCCACGACCCCGACGGCATCGACCAGGCCAGGATCGACTGGGTCAAGACGCACAAGACCAGGCGCCGCGGCCGCATCGCCGATTATGCCAGGGAATTCACCGGCGCCACCTTCCACGCGGGCAAGCGGCCCTGGGACGTGCCCTGCGACCTCGCCTTGCCGTGCGCCACCCAGAACGAGCTGCTGGGAAGCGACGCCCGCGCCCTGGTCTCCAACGGGTGCGTCGCGGTGGCGGAAGGCGCGAACATGCCGACCGACCTCGAGGGGGTGCACGTCTTCAAGGCGGCGCGGCTGCTCTATGCGCCCGGCAAGGCCGCCAATGCCGGCGGGGTCGCCGTCTCGGGGCTCGAGATGAGCCAGAACTCGGCGCGGATCAGCTGGAAGGAAGCCGAGCTCCAGCAGCTGCTGCGCGACATCATGGACGGCATCCACGATCGCTGCCTCGAATATGGACGAGTCGATGCGGCCTATGTCGATTATGTGAAGGGCGCCAACATCGCCGGCTTCAAGAAGGTCGCCGACGCGATGCTGGCGTTCGGCGTGGTGTGAGCGCGGCGCCCGAGGCTAAGCGAGAAATCGCGAAGCAATCTCTCGTGTGAAAGAGGAAAAGCGCAAGCCCTCTCGGCGCGCACTGCCGCCCGATTTCCGACGACATCGCGCGCCCGGCTAAGTTATGTCCGGTGGGCCCTTGCGGGGCTTGCAGCTTGCATAATAGGCTGTCGCCTGGATTACGCGGACGGAAGGATTTCCGGTCGTATCGGTGATTACCGAGTCCACGAAGTCCAATCGATAGAAGTGCTTTCCAGGCGGCCTTATCGCCTTTACGGTGGCCCTGACCCTGCCAATGATATCATTCTGCTCGGCGATCGAGAAAGCGTGGCTGGCTTCTCCCATCCAGATCGTCGTTTGGTTCGGGTCCAGATCTGGCAACAGCCTCGTTTCCAGGTCCACCCACTCGCAAGACGACTGGCTCACGCAATAACGATCGCGGTGGATGCGCGTCAATTCAGCCCCGATGGAATCGCCAGCGACCGGCTCGTTCCGAACGCATTGCGATGAAGTCGGCGGCCACCCATAGTCCCATCCGGCGAGGGGGAGACCTCCGGTAGTGCAGGCGGCGAGTGAAACAGTGCCGGCCAGTAGCCATACATCAGAAATCCTGAGCGAAACCAGCCGCATGGTCAACTTCCTTTGAAATGGAGTTGATACGAAAGCGAAAAGGTCCTTCTTCGAGACTACCGGTTTTTACCGGTTATATTCGGGCAGGGCTATTGAATTATTGGTTCGATCCTGAACGGGTCCTCCGAGAGCTACCTCGAATATTGCTGGGTCAGGGGCGATTATGTCGATTATGTGAAGGACACGCCCATCGCCGAATTCAAGCAGGTCGCCGACGCGCTGCGGCGTTCGGCGCGGTGTGGGGCGCGCGAAAAGCTGGGGATGAAAGCCTTCGCCGCTCTTCGCAACGGCTTCGGCAGCGCCTAGTCTCCCGCTATGGATTTCGATGAATCCTTCGAGGAGGGGCGGCCCGTCCGGGAGGCGGACCGGCTGACGCTGGATCTCGACGGCTGGGAAGGGCCGCTCGATTTGCTGCTGACGCTGGCGCGCTCGCAGAAGGTCGATCTCGCACGGATTTCGATCCTGGCCCTCGTCGAGCAATATCTCGCCTTCATCGCCGACGCCAAGAAGCTGAAGCTGGAGATCGCCGCCGATTACCTCGTCATGGCGGCCTGGCTCGCCTACCTCAAATCCTGCCTGCTGCTGCCCAAGGACCCGAGCGTTGACCCGTCGCCCGAGGAGCTGGCGATGCGGCTCCAGCTCCGCCTGCAGCGCCTGTCGGCGATGCGCGAGGCGGGGGCGCGGCTGATGGGGCGCGACCGGCTGGGGCGCGACGTCTTCCTCCGCGCCGCGCCGGAAGGGCTGCGGGTCGTCCGCCGCTCGGCCTGGCAGGCCGAGCTCTACGATCTCATCGCCGCCTATGGCGCGGTGCGCGCCCGCACCGAGCCCGCCTTCCATATCGTCTCACGCCGCCCGGTGATGACGCTGGAGGAAGCGCTGCTGCGGATCGAGCGGCTGGTCGGCGCGAAGCTCGAATGGACCGATCTCCAGTCTTTCCTCCCCGAGACGCTCGACGCGGAGTTCCGCAAGTCGGCCCTCGCCTCGAGCTTCGTCGCCGCGCTCGAGCTCGCTCGCAAGGGCAAGCTCGAGCTCGACCAGAAGGCGCCGTTCGCGCCCCTCATGGTGAGGGCGGCATGATCGAGCCGTCCGATGCCGTGCGCGCCGTCGAGGCGGCCTTGTTCGCGGCCGCCGAGCCGCTCGGCGCCGACGACATCGCCGCCCATGTCGGCGAAGGGGTCGACGTCGCCGCCGCGCTGGCGACGCTCGCGGCCCATTATGCCGGCCGCGGCGTCAACCTCGTCGAGCGGGGCGGCCGCTGGCATTTCCAGACGGCGCCCGACCTCGCCCACATCCTGCGCCGCGAGCGCGAGGAGGCGCGGCGGCTGTCGAGGGCGGCGGTCGAGACGCTGGCCATCATCGCCTATCACGAGCCGGTCAGCCGCGCCGAGATCGAGGCGATACGCGGCGTCCAGATATCCAAGGGCACGCTCGACGTGCTGATGGAAGCGGGCTGGGTGCGCCCGGCCGGCCGCCGCGAAGTGCCCGGCCGGCCGCTCACCTACGCCACCACCCAGGGCTTCCTCGCCCATTTCGGCCTCGAGAGCCGGCGCGACCTCCCGGGCATCGACGACCTGCGCGCCGCCGGCCTGCTCGACCCGATCGACGCGGCGATGGAGCAACTCGAACTGGAAAGTGGCCCCGAGGGGGACTAGGGAGGCCGCAAGGCTTATCGGAGACGGGACATGGGTGGCTTCAGCATCTGGCATTGGCTCATCGTGGGCATCATCATCCTGCTGCTGTTCGGCAAGGGCCGCTTCTCCGACATGATGGGCGACGTCGCCAAGGGCATCAAAAGCTTCAAGAAGGGGATGACCGAGGACGAGGAAGCGGAAGCCCAGCGCAAGCTCGAGGCCCAGCGCCGGCTCGAGGTCGCGCCGCCGCCCGCTTACCCCGCCGACCCGCCCCGCACCACCACGGCCGCCGACCCCGTCGAGCGCCGCGAGCCCTGACGCGCCTTAGCCGGCCGAGCGCAGCGCTATGTTCGGCGTAGATTCCTCCGAGCTCCTGATCATCGCGGTGGTGGCCCTGGTGGTCATCGGCCCCAAGGACCTGCCGCGCGTCATGCGGGTGGTGGGCCAGTGGGTCGGCCGCGCCCGCGGCATGGCGCGCCACTTCCGCTCCGGCATCGACGAGATGATGCGCCAGTCCGAAATCGAGGAGCTCGAGAAACGGTGGCGCGACCAGAATGACCGCATCATGACCGAATTTCCCGGCCAGGCGGCGTGGGAGCCGGCCGAGGCACTCCCCGCGCCCGGCGCGGCGGCGGCGCCGGCCGAAGCGGCCGCCGCGCCGGCCGATTCCGGCGCCGAGCCCGCCGCGGAGCCCTCCGGCCAGGAGGAGCTTCCGCTCCCGCCCGGCCCGCCGCGCGAGCTGCCATGAGGGAGCTCGACGACACCAAGGCGCCCTTGCTCGAGCATCTCATCGAGCTGAGGCGGCGGCTGCTGTGGAGCTTCGCCTCGCTCGCGGCCGCGTTCGGCATCTGCCTCTATTTCGCGCGGCCGATCTACGCCTTCCTGCTGGAGCCGCTGAAGGCCGCCGGCCACACCAAGCTCATCTACACGGCCGTGTTCGAGGCCTTCTTCGTCGAGATCAAGGACGCCTTCTTCGCCGCCTTGATGGTGTCCTTCCCGATCATCGCCGCCCAGCTCTGGCTGTTCGTCGCGCCCGGCCTCTACGCCAAGGAGAAGAAGGCCTTCCTCCCCTTCCTGGTGATGACGCCCTTCCTGTTCCTGGCGGGCGCCGCGCTGGCTTATTACGTCGCCATGCCGCTCGCGCTCCACTACCTGCTGGGCTATTCGGGGACGATCGGCGGGGTGGAGCAGCAGGCCCTGCCCGGCGTCGGCAATTATCTCGATTTCTCGACCCGCTTCATCTTCGGCTTCGGCGTCGCCTTCCTGCTGCCGGTGCTGCTGATGCTGCTGGAGCGCGCCGGCCTCGTCACCCTCGCCCAGCTGCGCACGGGGCGCCGCTACGCGATCGTCGTCGCCTTCATCGTCGCCGCCGTGTTGACCCCGCCCGACGTCGTCTCCCAGCTCCTCCTCGCCGTGCCGCTGGTCGTGCTCTACGAATTCTCGCTGGTCGCCATCTGGTTCACCGAGCGCCGCCGCAGCCGCGAAGCGGCGCGGGAGGGGCAGCCACCCGCCTCTCCGGGCGAGGCGGGCGAGCGTGAAGCCTAGGGTCCATACTCGATACCCGCAATGGTCGGGATCGCCCGGAGAAGGCCGCCGGCAAGGAGGAATGCGCAGGCCGGGCTGGTTGCCCGGACAAGCGGCCCGACGTAGCCGGCGGCCTTCTCCGGGCGACCGCGAAGCGGCGGGCGGCTTTTGGACCAGGGCTGCGTCCCTCGTCGGTCACGATGCGTCAGCATCGCTCCCTCCTCGCTCCTTGTCCTGACCCAAAATCCGCTCCGTCACGACCGTTGCGGGTATCGAGTACGGACCCTCGGACCGAACGGCGCGCGCGGCAAGGGCCGCAAAAGAACGGGCCGCC
>JBJMTY010000328.1:0-10498 GCA_045811445.1 Allosphingosinicella sp.
AAGAGGGATGAAGGTGCTATCGATCGTCGGCGGCGGCTTCCGGCTGCTGCGGGAGAAGCCCGCGGCGGTGGCCGCGTGGGGCTTGATATATTTGCTGTCGGTCGTGGCCACGACCTTGGTCATGCGCTCGACGATGACCGGGCTGAACGGGGACCCGGCAGCGGCACCGTTCGGGCCGATGGGCGCAAGCGGGCTCGGCAAGTTCGCTTTGCTCGAGATCGCGGTCCTGATCCTCATGGTCGTGCTGATGACCGCGGTGCAGCGCGCGATCCTGCACCCGGAACGATCGGCCTTCGCCTATCTGCGCCTCGGCATGGACGAGCTGCGCATGTTCGCGCTCGCCGTCATCCTGCTCATCCTGTTCTACATCCTGATGATCCTCGGCATGCTCGTCCTCGCTTTGGTCGCCGGGCTGATCGGCATGGCGGCGGGAATGGGCGCCGCGGGGCCGATGGCGGCGATCTTGATGGTCGGCCTGCTCGCCTTCGTCCTGGTCTTCGAGGTCCGCTTCGCCTTGGCGTTTCCGCTCACCCTGCTGCGCGGCAAGATCATCATCGGCGAGGCCTGGAGGATCACGCGGGGGCGCTTCTGGACCCTGTTCGCCGCTTTCCTTCTGCTCACCGTGATCATCTTGGCCGTGATCGTCGCCGCGTCGCTCGTCACGACGGGGAGCTTCTTCGCCGAGCTGATCCGCGATCGGTTCGATCCCGCCGGCGCGGCGGCGGCGCAACGGGCGATGATGGAGCGGCAGTTCGGCCCCGTCACCGCCATGACAGTGCTCGGCTGGATCCTGAACGGCCTCGCCGGCACGTTCGCTTTGGTGCTTTTCGGCGGCGCGGTGGCGACGGCGGCGCGCGAGCTGACCGGAAATATCGACGCGATCGCGGAAACCTTCGCCTGACCGGCGCGAGATTGGTCCGAAACGGAGGTGGACGCGCGACGGTTTTACCGCTGTCCGCCGACTAAAACCGGTTTTTAGAAGGGCTTGCGAACGGGGCGCGGGCGCCGTGCTCCGCTTTCGCGGCCGACAGGGCCGCGCGCGGCCGGCGCGAGAGGACTGTAAACCGGCCGCTTTTTGCTCCATAACGGATTGAGGGCGCCGCGCCTTTGCTCCGGAATGGGGGCAGTGTCGCCGTCGGGGCAGAAGGGGCACGTGGGGATGACGAGGAATCTGGCGGAAATTGCCTATGGCGACGAGCCGTCGCTGCTGTTGCTCGCGGCGGCGGGTGAGGCGCGCGACGGCTGGGCACGCGCTGCGGGCGCGGCGGGCTGCCGTCTGATCGACGCCGTCGCGCTGGACGAGGCGGGGCGGCGGCTCGACCGGCAGGTGGCGGCCGACGTGGTCGTGCTCGAGGCGAGCGACGGCGAGGCAGACGCGCTCGAAGAGCTGGTCGGACGGGTCGAGAACGGCGCCGGCGCGCGTCGCTTCGCCGGCATCGTCGCCGCGCCGCTCGCTTTGGCCGACCGCGTCGCCGGCCGGCTCGATTCGCGGATCGCCCACCTGATCGACGCCGGCCAGGACGCGCGGATCGCCGCGATCATGGCCGCGCTCGACCGGCCGCGTCTGTGCCTGGAGGACGTCAACAAGGCGAACGGCACGGTCCGCCTCCAGCAATTGAGCGAGGAAGTGGGCCGCATCGCCAGCCTGCTCGCGGCTTTGTCGGAGGATGAGACGGCGGCGGCGGCGGTCGCCAGCCTCGACGAGCGGGACGGCGGCGCCGACGCGGTCGAGGCGGCGCAGATCCGCGCCATCATCCGCGCGCGGCGGATGCGCGACCATTTCTTCCGCGGCGAGCTGTTCGCCGATCCGGCGTGGGACATGCTGCTCGATTTGATGGCGGCGCGGCTCGAGCGGAACCGGGTGGCGGTGTCGAGCCTGTGCATCGCCGCGGCGGTGCCGCCGACGACGGCGCTGCGGTGGATCAAGACGTTGTGCGACCAGGGCGTCTTCGTCCGCGTCGCCGACCCGGAAGACGGGCGCCGCGTGTTCATCGAGCTGGCCGACAGCGCGGCGGCGGGGCTCGAAAGCTATTTCAAGGCGGTGCAAAGGGTGGGGCCGCTGACCATCTGAGCGGACCCCGGGGGCACCGGGCCCTGGTGGGCGCTGACGGGCTCGAACCGCCGACCCTCTCGGTGTAAACGAGATGCTCTACCAGCTGAGCTAAGCGCCCGGGGCGGCCTCCGTGCCCGCTTTCGCCTCGCCTGGCAAGAAGGCGCCGCGGCGGGCGGCGAGCCCCAGCACGGCGAGGCCGACGAGGGTGCCGACGAGCAGGCCGGCGACGCTCGCCTCGGGCCCGAAGGCGCCGCCGCTCAGCCATTGCGGCGTGCCCGGAACGGGCAATGTCAGCAGCGGACCGCCGGCGAAGCCGCCGGTCCCCGAGACGGCGGCGCCGAACAGCCAGCCCTGGGTGAAGTTCCAGCCGGCATGGACGCCGATCGACACCCAGAGGCGGCCGGTGAGGATGTAGAAGGCGGCGAGCATGATGCCGGCTTCGATCGCGATGGCCAAAGCGGCGAAGGCGGTTGCGTTCGGGTTGAACAAATGGAGTGCGCCGAACAGGCAGGCCGAGAAAGCCAGCGCCGGCCAGGGGCCGAACGCGCGCCAGACGAGGCGCAGGACGACGAGGCGGAACAGGATCTCCTCGACGAAGCCCGACTGGACGCTGAGCGCGACGGCGTTCCAGATCGATTCGACCGGATGGCGGGCGAGCGTGACGCCGCCGGCGAAATAGAGGAGCAGGACCGTGACCGCCATCATCGCCGCGCCGATGGCGAGACCGGCGGCGAGCTCGATCGGAGCCGGCGCGAGCGCGAGCTCGTCCGCGCGGCGCCGTTCGCAGAGGCGGACGAGGCCGACATAGGCCCCGAGGGCCGCGGCCGCGCCGACGACATAGCCGATCTGGCCCGGGCCGGTGGCCGGCATGACGGCGAGCGCGACCGGCATGCCGACAGCGAGGCCCGCGAGGGCGGCGACCGCCGCGGCGGCGAGCCCGGCGGCGAGCGTCAGCAGCACGAAGAGAGCGACGCCCCAGCCCAGGGCGCGCAGCCAGAGCCAGCGCCCGGGGGCGAGGAAGCGGTCGGAGCCGAGGACGATCGCTGTCATGGCCGGTCCTTGTGCAATGAGGGTCAGAGCAAGCGGATGAGCCGGGTCGCCGCGGCGATCCAGGCCGGGTCGGCGACGACGAGCTGGCGCTGGCCCGCGCCGAGCGGCAGCACGTGCAGCTTGCCTTCCTCGCGGCCGATCAGCCGTCCGAACATATAGCGGCCGGCGGGGCGGGGGACGAGGACGTCGCGGTTGAGCGCCTGGCCGAACGCCTCGGGGGCGAGCCGGCGGCACCAGATCTCGTCGCCTGCGCGATAGTCGCCGACGCTCGACGAGACGGCGACGGCGACCGCGCCGGGATCGGGCCGGGGCGGAATGGCCACGCTCTGGCGGCGCGGCGCGTGGGCGCCGTCATGATCGAGGATGGCGGCGAGCGGCACGTCCTCGCGGTCGGGCAGCGAGACGAGGTCGCCCGCCTCGACGCCGAGCGCCCCGGCGATGCGATTGAGCCAGCCGACCGAGACGGTGCGGGTGCCGGTCTCGAGCCGGCCGATGGTCTGCGGCGTGGTCGGCGGATCGCAGCGGTCGGCGACGTCCTGCAAGGTCAGCCGCTTGGCGCGGCGCACTTCGCGAATGCGCGTGATCATCAATTCCTCCTAACCCCGGTGGTTATTCGCTTTCCTACACCCTCGCCTCCGTGGCAAGATGAAAATCGGGCGATTCGAAAGTGGAGCGTGGAACATGCCGGGTACGAAGCCGAGAGTGAGGGACAATCGGCTGCTGGCGGAGCGGCCGCTGCCGCAGGACGGGCGCGAGCGCCGGCTGCCGAAGCGGGGCGCGGTGCCGGCGCGCTCGGTGACGGTCAACCTCGCCGAATCGCCGCTCGGCTGGCTGAGGAATCGCGGCCATGTCGGCGCGCGGCAATATGCGGCGGGCGAGCAGCTCCGCGAGGATTGGGAGACCGCGCAGCTGCCGGCGATGGTGACGATGCGCTGGGACGCGCCGCCGCTCGACCGCAACCGGCGCGGCGCCCCGGAGGAGCAGGCGCTGGGCAAGCGGCAGATCGCCGCCCGCCGCCGCTTCGAGGCCGCCACCCAGGCGGTCGGGCCGGGCCTGCGCGACATAGTTTGGCGGGTGGTCTGCGCCGGCGAGGGCATGCGCGACGCCGAGACGGCGCTCGGCTGGCCGGCACGGGCGGGCAAGCTCGTCCTCCAAATGGCCCTCGACCGCTTGGCCGACCATTACCGGATGCGGTGAAGAGAGATGCCGCTAGCGCGCGCGATTCTCGCGGCTGAGGCGGGTCATCAGGATGGCGGCGCGCTTGGCCTGGCGGGGAATGGAGGCGAGATCGACCGTCTCGCCGGGCGCATGGTCGCCGTGGCTGGCGGTGCCGAGGCCGACCAGGCCGTCGACGTCGCCGGCGACGAAGCTGATGTCGCCCGCGCCGCGCTTCAGCGGATCGAGCGCGCCCATCTCGGCGAGGCCGAGGTCGCGGTTGACCGCGTTGAGCCGGTCGAGAAGCGCGCGGTTGCCCGCCGTCGGCGCCATCGGCGGGTAGGGATCGGCGGCGAAGGTGATTTCGGCGGCGCTGCCGGGGAGGTGGCGGGCGACGATCTCGCGCATCCGCGCCATGACCCGCTCGGTCTGCTCGCGCGACAGGGTGCGCAGGTCGCCGCGGGCGATGGCGAGGGGCGGGATGATGTTGGTCTTGCCGGTCGCCTGGCCGCGTATCCCGGCCTCGTCGAGCGAGGCGGTGGCCCCGCCGACGACGAGGCCGACGTTGAAGGTGAGGTTGGGCTCGGGAAGCTGGGTGCGGAACGCCTCGAGGATGCGGGCGAGCTCGTAGATCGCGCCGTTGCCGGCGGCGGCGCCGAAAATGCCGGAGGAATGGCCGGTGCGGCCGGTGGCGCGCACTTCCCAGGAGCCGGCGCCGCGGCGGGCGATCGAGCCCATGTCGAGGCCGCCTTCCTGGGCGAGCCCCTCGAAGTCGAGCGCGACGTCGGCGGCCCTGCCGGCGGCGACGAGGTCGCGGCGCGAGATCGCGACCGGGCGGCCGGCATCCTCCTCGTCGCCGGTCATGAAGACGGTGATGTCGGCGTCCTTGAGGGTGCCGGCGGCGTGCATCGCCCTGAGCGCGGCGATCATTACCGCGTCGCCGCCCTTGTCGTCGCTGGCGCCGGGGCCCTCGGCCGCGTTAGGGCCTTTCATGACGAAGCGCTGGAACGGGCTGTCGGGCTCGAACACCGTGTCGAGATGGCCGATGAGGAGCAGGCGCTTGCCGCGGCCATTGCCCTTGTGGATTGCGACGAGGTGGCCGGCGCGGCCGACCTCCGCCATCGGGATCCAGCGCACCGCGAAGCCCAGGGGTTCGAGCTCGGCGCGGACCATGCGGCCGACCGCCTCGACCCCGGCGAGGTTCATCGAGCCGCTATTCTGGTTCACCATCCGCTCGAGCAGGGCGACGGTGCGCGCCTGCTCGGCGTCGACGGTCGCCGCCATCTTGCGTTCGGCGGGGGTGAGGCCGGCGGCGAAGGCGGGCGCGGCGGCGAGGGCGAGAGCGAGCGGGGCGAGGAGGCGGCGGCGCATCGGGCAATCCTTGCGAACGATTTCCCGCCTCCCTTCGCCCGTGCTAAGCGTTGGGGCAAGCGTTTCGGTCTTTTGTCGGCGAGGGTGCATGCGAAGGTTCGGGCTGGTTCTCGCGATGCTGGCGACGACGGCGCCGGCCGCGCCCGCCGCGGCGCAGCAGGAGTGGCGGCTGGCGCCCGAATATGACGTGCTGGTCACCAGCTTCGAGATCCAGCCGCGGGTGATCCATCTGAAGGCGGGCGAGCCGGTGCGGCTCCATTTCGTCAACAATAGCGAGCAGCCGCACCGTTTCTACGCGCCCGCTTTCTTCCGCAGCGCCGAGCTTCGGGGGCGCGACCGGGGACTGATCCGGGGCGGCGGGCTCGACGTCGCGCCGCTGTCGGAGGCGACCATCGCCTTCGTGCCGCGGAAAGGGCGCTACAGCGTCAAGGGCGACAATCTGCTGAGGCGGGTGATCGGCATGACCGCGCGGATCGTCGTCGAGTGAAAAGGAGCCAGAGCATGGGCAAGGGCAAGAAGGACAAGAAGAAGGGCCGCAAGGACGAGCCCGCCGGCCTCAAGCTGCCCAAGCCGGTCAAGAAAGCGGGCAAGGCGGCGATCAAGGCGGCCTCGAGCCCGGCGGTGAGCGAAGCGGTGGCGGCGGCTTTGCTTGCCGCGGCGGCGGCGCTGCGCGACGGCAAGACGATCCGCGACGGCGCCAAGGCGGCCGGGGTGGCGGCGACCGACGCGGTCGACGAGGCGACCCGGGACATGACCGGCCTCGCCAGCTCGCTGCGGGCCATCGCCATCGACGTCGCCCGCAAGACGATCGACGCCTGGGCCGCCGACGAGGACGGGCCGAAGCGGAAGGGCGGCGGCGGCAAGCCGGGCAAGGCGTCCGCCAAGGCCGCGCCGGCTTCCGCCAAGCCGCGCAAGGCGCCGGCGCGCAAGGCCGGCTGAGCGGCCTTCGCGCAGATTCCTTCGGTCGCAGCGGACGTGCCAGCCCCTACCGGTCATTCCGGCGGAGGCCGGAATCCATGAACACGGACGTACGGGGCTTCGCACCACGGTGTTCATGGATGCCGGATCAAGTCCGGCATGACGAGGATAGGGCGCCGGCCGTGCCGACCCTCACGCGCCATTCCCGCGAAGGCCGCAAATCCATGAACACGGCCGCGCGAGGCTTCGTGCCGCGGTGTTCATGGACGCCGGATCAAGTCCGGCATGACGAGCGGCGGTCAGACCAGAATCTCCCTGGCCGGCGGGTGGCCGAGGAAGGCTTGGGGGCTGGCGGAGAGGCCGTAGGCGCCGGCGAGGAAGATCGCGACGAGATCGCCCACCTCGGCGCGCGGCAGCATGATTTCGTCGGCGAGGCGGTCGAGCGGCGTGCACAGGCGGCCGACGACGCTCGCTTCCTCCTTGGGTGGCGCGCCGAAGCGGGAGGCGATCGCGAGCGGGAAGTTGCGGCGGACGACCTGGCCGAAATTGCCCGAGGCGGCGAGCTGGTGGTGCATGCCGCCGTCGACGACCAGGAAGATCCTGCCCCGGCTCTCCTTGCGGTCGAGGATCCGGGCCAGATAGACCCCCGCCTCGCCGACCAGCCAGCGGCCGAGCTCGATGGCGACGGCGCTGCCGGCGAGCGAGGCCGGCCGGGCCTCCAGCGAAGCGGCGAGGGCGGCGCCGATCCGCTCGACGTCGAGCGGCCGCTCGCCGGCGAAATAGGGGATGCCGAAGCCGCCGCCGAGATTGACCAAAGGCGGCGCGGCGCCGGTCTCGTCGGCCAGCCGCCCGGCCAGCGCCAGCGTCGCGGCCTGCGCCTCGACGAGCGCCTCGGCGTCGAGCGCCTGTGAGCCGGCGAAGATGTGGAAGCCGCGCCACTCCGCGCCGGCTTCAATGAGCCGCCGGGCCAGCGCCGGCACAAGCGCGGCGTCGAGGCCGAACGGGCGGGCGCCGCCGCCCATCCGCATGCCCGAGCCGCGCAGCTCGAAATCCGGATTGACCCGCACCGCGAGGCGCGGCGCGCGGCCGAGCCGCGAGGCGGCGGCGAGGGCGCGGCTCCCCTCGCCCTCCGATTCGAGGTTGATCGTCACCCCCGCCGCGACCGCCGCGGCCAGCTCGTCGTCGCTCTTGCCCGGGCCGGCGAAGGAGATGGCGGCGGGCGGCGCGCCGGCGGCGAGCGCGGCCGCCATCTCGCCCGCCGAGGCGATGTCGAGGCCGTCCACCCACTTCGCGATGGCTTCGAGAAGCGACGGGTAAGGGTTTGCCTTAATGGCGTAATGCAGCTGGACGCCGGGGAAAAAGGCGCGGAAGCAGTCGACCCGGGCGCGCACCGTGGCGAAATCGTAGACGAACAAAGGCGTCCCGCCCGCTTGCTCGACCAAGGCATCGGCGCGGCGGCCGGCGATGGTCAGCATCCCCTCCTGGGCGCCGAAGCCGGCGGGGATCGGGCCGACTGGCTTGCTCATGCGACGAGCTCGCGCTTCAGCGCCGCGCGGTCGATCTTGCCGTTGGGACCCCTGGGCAGCGCCTCGCGCCACACTATCGCGGCGGGCTGCATGAAATTGGGCAGCTCGCGCTTGAGGTGGGCGCGCAGGGCCTCCTCCGGCCCCTCGCCGCGCACGACCAGGGCGATCGCCTCGCCGAGCCGGGGGTCGGGATAGCCGAGCGCCGCCGCTTCCGCCGCCGCGCCGCTCGCCACCGCCGCCTCCTCGATCTCGGTCGGGCTGACCCGGTTGCCGTTGGTCTTGATCATCGCGTCGTCGCGGCCGACGAAATAGAACAGGCCGTCGGCGTCGCGCCGCACCCGGTCGCCGGACCAGACCGCCCGGCCCTCGCCGAGCGCCGGCGGCGCCGGGCGGAAGCGCGCGGCGGTGCGGGCCGGGTCGTTCCAATAGCCCAGAGCGACCAGCGGCCCGGCATGGACCAATTCGCCTTCCTCGCCGGGCGCGCAGGGGGTGCCGTCGGGACGCGACGCCATGACGTCGGCGAAGGGAATGGGCGTGCCGATCGAATCGGGATGGGCGTCGAGCAGGGCCGGATCGAGCGAGGTCGAGCGGAACGCCTCGGTGAGGCCGTACATCGAGTGAAGCTCGGCGGCCGGGAACAATTCGCGCATCCGCCGCACGATCGAGGCCGGCAGGCGCCCGCCCGAATTGGTCAGCCGGCGCAGCGCCAGCGCGGCGCGGGGCGGCCACGGCGCCTCGACCAATTGGACCCAGAGCGGCGGCACCCCGGCCAGCGTGGTGATGGCGTGGGCCTCGACAGCGCGGATCAGGTCGCGGGGGGCGAGATAGTCGAGCGGCACGACGCAGCCGCCCGCCGCCCAGGTCGAGAGCAATTGGTTCTGGCCATAGTCGAAGGCGAAGGGCAGGATTGCGAGCACCCGGTCGGCGGGCGTCAGGCGCAGATAATCGGCGACGGCGAGGGCGCCGAGCCACAAATTGGCGTGGCTCAGCATCACGCCCTTGGGCCGGCCGGTCGAGCCGGAGGTGTAGAGCAAGGCGGCGAGCGCGCCCGGATCAGAGCCGGTATCGACGTCGGAGGGCGGCAGGCGCGCCTCCCCCGCCAGCATCGCCGCGCCTTCCCCTTCCGCCACCGCCGGGCATGACAGGTCGGCCGCCGCCAGCGTCGCCAGCCGCGCCTCGCCGGCGACGAGCAAGGACGCGCCGCTGTCGGCGAGGATGTGGGCGACCTGGGCGCGCTTGAGCAACGGGTTGACCGGCACGTGGACCAGGCCGGCGCGGGCGCAGGCGAGCGGCAGCAGCGCGCTCGTCCGGGTCTTGGGGAGCCAGCTCGCCACCCGTGCGCCGGGGGCGAGACCCCTCCCCTTCAGCGCCGCCGCGAGGCTGCCCACCGCCTGCTCGAGCCCGGCATAATCGAGCAGGCCCTCGCGGGTCAGCAAGGCGGGCGCGTCCGGGGCGCCGCGCAGGGTCAGGCGGTCGAGGGGCGAGGCGCGGGGAAGCTCCACGCTTTGCCTCCTGCCGGATGAGGTCGCCGAGGGGAAGGGCCGAGGTGAACGGCCGAGGGCAAGGCTTGTGACGCCGCCGCCGAGCGTCTAGGGGCGCGCTTGCGATGAGGCAGGAGGGCGCCAGCGGGGCCGTCGCGGGCGACGAGGCCGAAATCGAGCGGACGGTGCGCGCCGCGCTCGCCGAGACCACGGGCCTCGACCCCGCCCGCGTCGCCGCCTTCGAGGCCTCGACCGGCCTGTTCGGCAGCCTCCCCGAATTCGATTCGATGGCGCTCGCCGCCTTGCTCACCGCGCTCGAGGAAAAGCTCGGCATCCTCATCGAGGATCACGAGGTGGACGCCGAGACGATGGAGACGTTCGGCGGCCTGCTGGACTTCGCGAAGGCGAAGGTGCGCGGATAGCTGGCGGCGGCGGTGCGTCCTGCCGGCGGAGGGCGGTTCCCGACCTCGCCTTCTCTCGTCATGCCAGCGAAGGCTGGCATCCATGCGGCTTCGGGGACGGTCTCGAACGTCCGGCGAGGGTCCGGCTCAGCATGGGCCCCAGCCTTCGCTGGGGCGACGAGTGTGCCTCGCCACTCCCGTCATGCCAGCGAAGGCTGGCATCCATGCGGCTTCGGGGAAGATCTCGGAGTCCGCGCGAGGGGGCGACTCAGCATGGGCCCCAGCCTTCGCTGGGGCGACGGGTTGCTCCGCCGCTGTGGACTCGCAGTCGCCCACGCCCGTCATGCCAGCGGAGGCTGGCATCCATGTGGCTTCGGGGACGGTCTCGGAGTCCGCGCGAGGGGGCGACTCAGCATGGGCCCCAGCCTTCGCTGGGGCGACGAGTGTTCCTCGCCTCTCCCGTCATGCCAGCGGAGGCTGGCATCCATGTGGCTTCGGGGACGGTCTCGGAGTCCGCGCGAGGGGGCGACTCAGCATGGGCCC
>JBJMTY010000329.1:0-4005 GCA_045811445.1 Allosphingosinicella sp.
CAGCTCGGCGGTCCGCCGGCTGGTGAACAGCAATGGCGCCTTGTTGAGATAGAGGGGGCGGTAGACCTCACGCATGATCTCGGCTGCCTCCTCATCCTCGGTGCCGACGACGATGCGGTCGGGGCGCTTGAAATCCTCGATCGCGGCGCCTTCGCGGAGGAAGTCGGGATTGGAGACGACCCAGGCGCGCGCGTCGGGCGCGACCTCTCGCAGGATTCGCTCGACCTCGTCGCCGGTGCCGACCGGCACGGTCGATTTGGTGACGACGACGGCGGGGCCGGTCAGCGCGCGGGCGATCTCCTCCGCGGCGCCGTAGACGTAGCTGAGGTCGGCATGGCCGTCGCCGCGGCGCGACGGTGTGCCCACCGCGATGAACACGGCTTCGGCGCCGGCGACGCCGGCGGGCAGGTCGGTGGTGAAGGACAGGCGGCCGCCCCGCACGTTGCGGGCCACGAGGGCGTCCAGGCCGGGCTCGAAGATCGGCATGACGCCGCGGCGCAGCGCGTCGATCTTGCGCTCGTCCTTGTCGACGCAGACGACGTCGTGGCCGAAATCGGAAAAGCAGGCGCCGGAGACGAGGCCGACATAGCCCGTCCCGATCATCGCGATGCGCATCGAAAATCCTGCCGCTGTTGAGCCGGCGCCGGCTTAGACGGGCGTTCGCGGCAAGGACAAGCGCTTTTCCGAGCGGCCTCGGCCGGACGGGGCGCCGCAGCGGGCTTTCGCGCGAGGGCAAAAAGAAAGGAGCCGGCCCGAAGGCCGACTCCCCTCTTTCTTTCGCGTACCGCCTTGCGGCGGCGACCGCTTACTGACCGGAACCCGGACCGTAAGTGATCTCGACGCGCCGGTTCTGCGGCTCGCGCACGCCGTCGGCGGTCTCGACCAGCGGGCGGCTCTCGCCGAACGCCTGGGTCGTGATCGCGCCATCGGGAATGCCGTGGCCGGCCATGTAGGCCCGGACCGCGTCGGCACGACGCTGCGACAAGCCGACATTGTACTGGTCGGAACCAGACCGGTCGGCGTGGCCGGCGATCATCACCTGGGCCTGGCCGCAGGTCTGATACGCCGCCGCGGCGTTGTCGAGGATCGCAGCCGCCTGCGGGGTGATGTCCGACTTATCCCAGTCGAAGAACACCATGAACGGCCCAGCCTGGCACACCGGCGGCGGAGGCGGCGGCGGCGGAGGCGGCGGGGGCGGGGGCGGCGGAGGCGGAGGCGGCGGAGGCGGCGGAGGCGGCGGCGGAGCGCCGAAGTTGAAGGTGATGCCGCCGAGCAGGCTGTGCGAACGGAAGCGAGCCTTCGTGTCCTGGCCGTTGAACGCCACCATCTTCACGTCGGGGACGTTGAAGAAGCGGTACTTCACGGTCACGTCGATATTGTCGCTGATCGCCTGACGAACGCCGGCGAAGACCTGCCAGGCGAGACGGGAATCCGAATCGTCCAGATAGGCCGCCTGGTTCGAGTAGATGCCGGCGTTCGACACCTTGACTCGCGCCATGCCGATGCCGCCGCCGACGAAGCCGCTAATGCCGTCGTCGTCGCCGAAGTCGAGCATGCCGTTGACCATGAAGCTCAGCGCGCTGGAGCTGCCGCTGGAAGCGTTCTGGGTGGTAAACACGCCGCCTTGGCCCGGGAGACGGATCGAGTTGATCTCGCTCTCGATGTTGGCGTGCTTGTACGCGGCTTCGGCCTCGATGCGGAACCTGCCGAGGTCGTAGCCGACGAAGATGCCGCCGTCATAGCCATAGTCGTGATTGATGATGAGGGCGTTGTTCGTCGCACCGACGTCGACGTTCATGTCCTCGACGATCATGCCACCGAATTCGCCGCCAACGTACCAGGCGCCATCGCGCGCAAAGGCCGGAGTTGCGAGCAAGGTGGATGAAAGCGCCACAGCGATGGCGAGCTTCCGCATAAACATATCCCCTTTCTTCTGCGTCCGAACAGGACGACCGTTGAACTCAATACGGGAAGCCGAGTTTCCGCGCAAGCGCACTTATCCCCGCATCTGTTGCCGAAATGCCTCAGTCAGGAGCCGATGCAACCCACCGAGCCTTCCGATCCCATGGCCGCAAACGAGGGGATCGCGCCCTGGTTTCATCGCGACAACGAAAAAGCTCAACCGGTCAGGCCATGTGACATTAATGTCGCAATGATCGCACCGATAGCGGCGCGCGCCTCGGCGTCGATTATCGTTCCGCCAGAAGGACTTGGCACCGCCGGAAGGCGCGGTCCGACCACCTGGCTGCCGCCGATCGTCAGCTTCGAGCAGACGACCTCGCCCGAGCCCCAGGCGCCGGCGCGGAAGCGCCGCGGCACATCGGCGCCGCGGTCCCACACGGTCATGCCCTCGACCGGCGCGACAAAGCGCCACCCGCTCTCGGTCCAGCCGGCGAGCTGATCGTCGCGGCCGGCCCAGGCCCCGGTCGCGCCCGCCGGCACGATCCAGCACCGTCCCGGCTCGGGGGCCTCCGGCGGCGACGCGGGGGCCTCGTGCTCGACGGCGGCGTGGAGCGCGACGTCGAGCGCGAGCAGCGCCTCGTTGTGGAATATTTCCTTCTGCGCCTGGCCGGGCAGGATGAAAGGCAGGCCGAAACGCGGCGAAGCGTCCGTCATGGTCGTTCTCCTCAGTCGATGACGAGCCGCGCGGGATGCGAGGCGGCGTGGGTTCCGAGCTGGACGATCTCGATCGCCAATGCCCCGGCAAGCTCGGCGAGGTCGCCCGCCGCAAGGGCCAGCCGAGGCTCGGCGGTCTCCCAGCTCCGCGTCGCCGCGCCCGTGCCGATCGTGACGCGATAGGCTTCTCGCTCCTCGCCGAGCGGCGCGTCGGCGCCGTCGAGCCAGGCCCAGCCGAAGCGGCTGCGCCGCACCCACGACAAGGCGACGCTCCCGTCCGGAGCGCGGGTGCCGCGAAGATGGACCGGGCTCGGCGGCCGCAGCCCTTCTCCCGTCACCAGCAGCGTCGCCGGCGCTTCCGCCTCGTCGGCGTCGGCATCGGACGCGAGTCGGATCTCGCCGCCGACGCTGCCCGGCGGAAGATCGAGCGCGAAGAGCGTCGACGGGTCCAGCAGGAGGAAGGGCGCCCCGGCGGCCGCGCCCCCGGCGGCCCATTCGGTGCCGCGTCGCCCGCGCAGCAGGCGCGACAGCCGGAAGCGGCGGCCGCCGAGCGGCTCCGCCCCACCGAACTGGACGATCTCGCCGCCGATCAGCGCCGCATTGTCCCCGGCGACGAGCGCGGCGTCGCCGCGGCTCTCGAGCCACGCGTCGTCCCGCAGCAACTCGATCTCGACCGCGCCCGACGTGTCGAACGCCCCGCCGCCACCGCCCGTGCCGAGCGGGGTCAGCGTGATGCCAATCACTGCCGCCGGCGCGCTGCGGCCTACCGGCGCCCAGCTGATCCCGGCGTCCCGGCTGGTCGAGAGCGGCACCGGCCGCCACCCCTCGCTTGCCCCCGCCGCGGCCGCGAACACGCGCGGCGCGGAGAGCGCCTCACCGTCGGCGGGCAGCTCGACGAGCAAGAGGCGGGTCGGACCGGGCTGCGCGTCTGGCTCGGACAGCACGCGTCCCGGCGTCGCCGCCGCCGTGCCGTCCCCAAGCGCCGGCAGCCGGACCAGCTCCGCCTCCACCACCAGCCGCTCGACGGCGACTTTCGCGATCAGCCAACGCCCGGCGATGCCCGCCACGCGCACCGGGATTCCAGGCCCGAGGGCGAGGCAGCGGGTCGCGAATCGCAGGCGGAGCGTCTCGCCCGCGGCGGCCAGCCGAGCCAGCCGCGCCGCCGCCAGCGCCTTCGCGTCGGCCGCGGCGAGCGCCACGGGGAGGGCCAGCCGTTCGCCGCCGCGCCCGCCGGCCCGCCTCGCGCGCTGCAGCCCCGCCTGATAGTCGCGATCGAGGTCGTAATAGCCGAGCGCCACTTCCGCCGGCCCAATCGAGGCGTGCCCGCGTTCGCGGCGCGCCGCCTTGCCGCCGGCCGAGGCGCCGTCCTCGGCGGATATCTCCGTCTCC